>NZ_JBFOCU010000034.1:0-41227 GCF_040907945.1 Aeromonas sp. s11
TAAATAACTGATCCCAATAGTGCTACACCTTCGCTGTGCCATAGCCATTCCCCGGGAAAGGAGACACGGTATCCATGAAGTGTTTCACTCGGGCCAGCAGGTTTGCCATCCCTCTGCATTGATGATTGCGCGTGATGGTTTCATGTAACTTGTGCCATAGCCGTTCTATGTGATTAACCCAAGGGCTGTAAACTGGCTGGAACACCAGGCAGAACTTGGGATTCTTCTTCAACCATCGCTCGGTCTGTTTGCTTTTGTGAATGATGTAGTTATCGAGGATCAACGTGATGGTTTTGGCTCGTCGGTAGTGGTGGCGCAGCTTTTCCAGCATGGCAATAAACAGCGATGAGTTTTTCTTGATCCCGCTGACGTAAAGTACCCTTCCGTTGCCTGCGTGGAGAACGCCTGCCAGATAATGCTTGGCATTCTGCCCCGGTGTGACAACCCGCTTTTGCTGCGCTCTGAACATCCAGTCGGCTCCTAATTTGGGATTGAGGTCTATATCGACTTCATCCTCATAAAACACCGGATTATCGGCATCACAGCGGGCCAGCGCGGCGTCGATATTCGCCATTTTTTCCTGATAGGCTGGGTCTTTTATCCGCAAGGTCGGCACGGGCCTGCGCCAGACAATGCCCATACGAGGTAACCATCGGCGGAGCGTGGAGGCTGCCACATTGAGCCCTGTTAACCGATTGATTTTTATAGCCAATAGTTCAGTACACCAACGGCTGCGCTGATAACCAAAATCTTGCGGAGAAAACTGCATGAGCAGCACCAGTAAGGTGACAATCTTGGCGATAGGTAAGACTGGGGCACGGCCAGCCGGTAAGGCTTCTAGCGCATCTATGCCTTCATCTCGATACCACCGAAGCCAACGACCGATGGTCGAGCGCGCAGCGCCGGTAAGGTGATGAACATCGGTGATCGTGCGTCCTTCATGTAACAGCAAGATGGCCATCAAGCGACGAGCATGTCCTTTATCACGGGTGGCATGGATGATTTTGTGAATGCGGCGCCGTTGTGGTCGTGGCAGAGGTGGTAGGATAGGCATCAACTCAGTCCTTTGGGTGTGGCTTGTTTTGTTTAGCGACTAATCAGATCGCACAAACTGGACTGAGTTCCCTTCCTCCGGTGATCTACTATTCGGAACAGCTATTTAGGCGGGATCGATGACAGGTGCCGCCTCATTACCCCTTGTCACCATCCCAAGACCTTCACCACGATTGGCCGCCTTCCACGCTGCCCCTTGCTGTTATCGGTCTTGGTTGTTCGATTGCTTTACCGAACAAGGCAAAGGTTAATATTGCCGAACGCCAGCGTCAATAGAAAATATTCGGTTTTGCGAACTATTTTTTTAGTGGGTGATGTGGCTGCCAAATTGGGGGCACAAAAAAGCCCGCGTGATGCGGGCTTGATTGAAGTTGGTGCCGTTACTCTTTCGTGTTGCGGCGCAGTTCGACCATGCGGCCAAAGACAATGGCGTCCTTGATTGGCACCACTCCAAGGCGTTGGTCATCAGTTACCAGCGTAATGCCAGAGAGGCCATCGAGCGCCTTAAGCAGCCGATCCTGCTCACTGCTGACTATCCTCGCCAGCACCACGTCGTTGTGGCGCGGCGTCCGGTCGGCAAGGTCTATAACGCAGATATCACCGCTCTTGATGCCGGAGCCTGCGAGGTTGTCATCGTTGGCAATGATGCCGATCAGCTGCCCATCGTAATCGCTGTATATGGTGTCCCTTCCATCCAGCGTGTAGAGGGCATCGGTTTGGTACTTGGTGAGGTCTGACATTTCCCATACCGCTACTTTGCCGAGGTGCGTATCTGCCACATAGGTGCCGCTCTCTTTGCCGGTATAGAGCCATAGTGGGTCGCAGCCGAGCGCCTTAGCTATTGAGAGCAGGCTGCTGACGCGCAGATCTTTGAGCGGGTCAGACAGCAGAACGGATATCACCGCCTTGCTCACACCTGACTTGCGCACTAGATCGGCCTGGTTCCAGCCGCGCTCATTGAGCATGTATTTAAGTCGATCTCTGAAAGAGTTCATGTCGCACTCGTTCGAATAAAAAAACACTCCCCCATTTTGTCCTATTTCTTGTGCGCTATGCCGATGGTTGGCTTGTTCGGAAAAGCGAACCAAAATGGGTTCTGTATTACCAGTATCCATATAAAGGACCCCGACCAATGAAGAAAGACCAAGCCATCCAGTTTTTTGGCAGCAATAACGCTATGGCGCGTGCCGCTGGCGTGACCAAAAGCACCGCGTCCGAATGGCCAGAGATTATCCCTGCCAAGCATGCGGCCAGCATCCATTTCGCTTCCGGTGGCCAACTTGATTTCGGCCTTGATGATTACCGCCCGGAGCAAACGGAAACCCAGCGGGCCGCCTGACCAGCGGCCAGCTTTACCCCAACCACCAGAGGACCAACCAAATGGGACGACCAGCACTGCCCGATCACGAAAAAATGGACACGATGTCAGCCTTGAGATTGCGAGGAACACCAGCTCAGCGCGAGGTTTGGCGTGAAGTCGCGTCAGAATTTTGCATGACTGAAACTGCATTTGCCCGAGCCTCGCTAATAACCCTACTCAATTCCATATCTCAGCATGAGCCGGAGATTTTGGTTAGAGCCGTAAAACGCGCCAGCCGAATTCTAATAGCGCAAGGGTATCCGCCAGCGACCATTGACGAAATTCTTAGCGGATATGGATTGCCTGAGTACGGAAAGCTTGCGTTCACTCCTGATGATGAGGCTGTTTACGAGAGTGAGCGCCATAAGACTCCGGTAGAAAAACTCAAGGGCGGATATGAAAAATTCCGTAATCTGGTCAACTCAATATTAAGTAGGTAGTCGCTATGTCACATAAAACTGCTCAGCCCATTAGCGAGCGCAGCAACATCATTTTGAAAGCAGTCATGCATGAGTTGGCTCTTCACTTGGAAGATGACTCTGTAATCACCATTGCGCAGGCTGCTGGCACTGATCGCACAGCGACCCGGCTTTCCCGCGAGCTGATGGCCCGCAAAATCGAACGCGCCGAGAAGCAGCCAAGCGCATAACCATTATCAATCAGGCCCGCCTCACCACCGGGCTGTTAATTCAGGACCTCAACATGACCATGAACCCAACGGCCCCGCTGGGCCACCCCCTTTGTGCCGATCTGGATCACTGCCCGATGTGTGGCAGCGAGCTGCGCACTGGTACCGATGACCGCTCATTTGAATGCCCAGGGTGTGAATTCACCGAGCAGGAGGTGGGCCATGCCTAACCCGTCATCCCCATCAACATGGGAGCTCTATGAGCTCAGGAAGCGCGAATTACAGCGCCAGGGGCTTACCCAGCGCGAATACGAATTGGCTGTGCGCCGATTGGCTGATGAATTGGAGGTGTGAGATGGCGGCGTTACTTAAATTTCCAGACAGACGACCACATAGCGCGCCGCAGGAGGTTCGTGTGGCAGATCTTGACGATGGCTATACCCGCTTAGCCAACGAGCTGTATGACGCACTCATTGAGTCTGATTTAAGCAAGAACGAGCAAAAGGTTGCGCATGCTATCTGCCGTTGCACTTATGGGTTCAACAAAAAGGTAGATCGCATTGCTGATAGCCAGATTGCAAAGCGCACAAAACTGTCTCGGCAGGCAGTTAGCCTGGCTAAGAACACACTGATTCGCATGAAGGTTCTTGTGTGGGAAGGTAGCAAAATTGGACCCAACAAGAACCTAAGTGACTGGGACATTTCAGAGTGTCATAGAAAGTCTGACATTGTCAGAGAAACCATGACAGAAAGTGTCAGAGAAACCATGACACAGGTGTCAGAGGTAATCGGACACACAAAAGACAATATATCAAAGACAGTAAAGACAACTACTGATGGGGCATCAGCTAGCGCTGAACCCCCAGCAGCAACCCCCGAAAAGCGAACAGTAAAACACACTCCGTATCAGGCGATCCTGGATGCTTACCACGAAATACTCCCTGAGATGCCAGCCGTTCGGGAGCTGACGGATTCGCGTAAAACCAAGATCCGTAACTTCTGGGGTAAGTTCAAATTCGACGAGACACGCTGGCGTGCGTATTTGGCGTTCATCGCCACCAATTGCCGCTGGATGTGTGAGAGCCGCACGCGCCGTGATGGCGAGTCATCCTGGAAGCCGAAGAACTTAGACTTTTTGGTGACCGAGCGTTGTTATCTCGGCGTGAGGGAGGGTCGATTCAATGACGAATGACGCCATTGGGTTTGTGCCGCCCCACAACTTCGAGGCAGAACAGTCCGTTCTTGGTGGCTTGATGCTGCGTAGCGATGCCTTCCACGATCTCGGTTTGTCTGATCGCGATTTTTACAGTCGCCCGCACCAGATCATTTTCGGTGCAATCAGCCAACTGGTCGCTGCCAGACACCCGGTTGACATCATGACTGTGCAAAACCGCATTGAGCAGGATGGCCAGCTCGATGTGGCTGGCGGGTTTGCCTATCTGGTTGAGATCGCCAAGAACACCCCAAGCGCGGCGAACATCGTGACCTATGGGGGGATCGTGCGCAGCGCTGCCGAACGGCGGTTTGCAGTGGCAAAGCTGCATGACTGCATCTCCGCAATGGTTGAGCCAGGTTTCAGCACGACCGATGAGCGGTTCGCTGCGATGGGGTTGCTGTTGCTGTTGTCTGAGGTCGATGCTAAGCGGTCTGGCGGGGTCACCGGGATCGCTGTTCCGGCCAGTGAGATTGTGCAGGATTGGTGTGATGAGCTTGACCGGCGCGCTAATCGCAGGCCTGGCGAGATGACCGGTTATGCCACCGGCATTCCATCTCTGGATGATTTGCTCTACCCGGGAGGGATCAGCCTAACCGCGCTGGTTTGTATCGGTGCTCGACCAAAGATGGGCAAGACGACGCTGATGGCGAGTCTGTGCAATCACACCTCTCTGGTCAAAAAGCTCCCTGTGGTGGGGTTCTCTCTCGAAATGACACGGGGAGAGCTGTTTGAGGTAATGGTATCTCAAGCATCCGGCGTATCTGGCAAGGATCTCAAGTCTATGAGCGACCAGTGCAAGATGGACAAGGCCTACGCCGTTGCCGCAGAGCTTGGCAACTCCAAACTCCATATCGCAGATCTGCCTGGCTTAACAGTGCATCAGGTCGTGCGAGAAAGCCGACGCTTACGCCGTCAATTCGGTCAGCTTGGCCTGATCGCCGTTGACTATCTGACGCTTATGACTGCCGACAAGGCTGAGCGCAACGATCTGGCTTATGGCGCGATAACCAAGGCGCTCAAGATGCTGGCCAAGGAGATGGGGTGCCCGGTGTTGCTCCTGACGCAGTTGAACCGTGGGCTCGAGCAGCGAGCAGACAAGCGCCCGGTGCCGAGCGATAGTCGTGACACAGGCCAGATTGAGCAGGATTGTGATGTGTGGATCGGTTGTTACCGCGATGAGGTTTATCACGACGATTCACCAATGGCCGGGGTGATGGAGCTGTTGGTTAGGCTAAACCGTGGCGGCAAGACAGGCACAGCGTATTGCCAGTTCCATGACGGGGTGATCTCAAACATCGACCAGCAAGAGGTTGCGCGCATGGCACACGCGGCAGAAGTGGATCGCAGCAAGAGCAAGCCTGCTAAAGGGGGGTGGGATGGCTGATTTTTTCAATCCTGACGTGATCGCCGCGGTCAAGGCCGCGAAATTCTGCCGGGTGGTGATCTATCCGCCCGTCCGTGGCTGGTGCGGGGAGCGGGTGCTGCTGGAGGTTGCAGACGAAATCGCCGTGCTGGGGCACACCGATTGCCAGCGCGGGGCAGGGCATTGGCTGGTACTCGACACGACGCCTGAGCAAGTGGCGGAGGAGGCCGAACGGCTGAGAGGCGCGCCAGTGCTGGTGTTGAGAGATAAAGAAAGGTCGGAGGTTTAGCAACTGTTAGACTGGTCAGCGACATGATGTCAGTGTGTTTGATACAGGGGATATGACCGTTGATGTCAGATCCTTTGGTCTAGGGGGGCTTTAACGCAGTAGGTGTGGATTTTCATTCGGTTATTAGTCTATGCGATGATTAATCTAAAGGACCGGCTTTAGCCGGTCCCTGCGAGTACAATTAGCTCTCTGAGAGCCTTGCTTGAAGGTTTTTATTCTATGAAACCGTGGTAGAAGCCGACAGAATAGACCGCTTCCACAAATCTTTTAGCTGTTTTCCGGTTCATTATTACGGTTTTCCCGTCTACAGTTATGTAGATGCTGTCTTCTGGATAAAATGAAGAACGGCCAATTTCTAGATCCATTTCCGTTTTTCCACCTTGATCTTTTACCGTTTCCTCGAAATACATAGTAGTGGCCATTAGATGATCTCCTTATGCGTTCAGCAGTGGTTTAATTAGAGCCTTTCTTAGGCTTGGTTAAGTGAGGATTTTAGTTGTCCCTCTGAATGCAACGAACGATTTGTACCATTAGTTCGGCGTTCTTTATTCTTGCCATGCCCAGATGGCCACAACGTTTCCTGTGTAGCCTGGTTCTATATTGCTAAAGTTCACACCCTCACATATTAAGTATTCTTTTTTAATTTCTTTTGTTGTCTTGCTGAAATATTCAAGGGCTTGGGAAACAAATGATGCTGGAGAGTAATGTTGTCCTGCACCAGCTCCCATTGTTGGATTACCTATAGCGGTACCGTATTCGCTTTGTATAAACTTCCATAGTTTAGGGAATTTTGTCTCAACGGTAATGCAAATTTGATATGAAGAAACAAATCGTGTATCTGCATCTTGTAGTATCTGAAGCAGTTCATTTTTGGCATCAATAAACTTCATATGTCACCTGAGGTAGTTTGGTTAAGTGGTTTAATGTGAAATGGAGGAGTTTCGATAGATGTTCCTTTAAAGGAAGGAGCTAGTGATCTACGAATACCCCCCAATTATTGTGATATTCTTCAATATCTTCTCTGTACACTGAGTAGTTAGGCCAACTAGCACCGCCATATCTGGCGAGCTTGCGAACAACTTTGCTTGGAACAAGGTAATAGTCACCCGTTACATCACCTGATTGGTTATTTCCTAGGTTTACGAATGCGTAGATATAAGAATCACTTCCTTTCGATGGTTCTTTCTTTCCCAATATCCAGAAACCAGCAGACTTACCGTTGGTCTTGACTTGCACTGCAAAGGCAGAATCGCATTCCGCGTCCGTTACAAGGATATCTGCTCCGGCAGCACTTCTTGATGTAATTGAAGTTACTAGACCCCTAGAGGAAAGTTGAGCCGCCACCAGAAATGAGCCTGTCATTCCTGTAAATTGCCCTTTGGTTGCCATGCATACTCCTAGTATTGCTAATTTAATAAGTAACGTATCCGCACTGCCTAAGTTATTGGGTCGTAGAATCTGGTGGATTCAAACAGAGTGTGCCAAGTTTTGCTCATCTATTTAAATGGGTGGTTATTCTGGCTCGGTTTCATAAAATTTATTATGGTCAAAAAATTCTATATTCGGAAACATATTGCGAGCAGCATCTAGCATTTCTTTTTGATTTTCAATTAAAAGCTCTATCGTTTTTGGTATTATCATGTAGCAATTGTCTGTTGCTGCTTCCATCTTTTTAAGAAGAGTATCATCAATTTGCTTTGAAAATGCTAGATATGAATCATGCGAATTTGTTTTTTTCAAATATTCAGCTTGTGCAGGTTGTAACTGATCTGTATGTAAAACTGAGCGACTGTTTAGTGCTTGAATAGAAAGTTTATAGCTCTCTTCTGCTAGCTCTATCTTCATTAGTAGCAGTGGGTGTTTGTCATGGACTACGCTTAAGTTTGAAAAGTCAATGCTTGTTTTCTCATTAACTTCAGGGCATGCTTTCATAACTCCCCAGCGAAGTTCATGATGCTCGTAAGGGTCTAGGTAACGAAGCTTAAGAACTCTTAACTGATTTAATTTTACCGCGATTAAAAAATTCGCATGCCTTAGGTTTTCAATTAATATCTTATTCTGCCTCCCATCTTCTATCTTCCTATTAAAGATAAAGGCAGAAAATGCACCAACTAATGTGGCAATTAAAACGCTAATAAATTTCATAATATAGTCTAAATACACAGGCACAGTTTTATTTTCAATTGCCAAACTGGAATAGTACCAAAGCATTAACGCTCCAAGCCCCACAACAAGACCTGTAATAACTGGGTCATACCTATATTTTTTCAAAACATCCTCTCTATTTGTAAGCGTGGGCAACATGTTGCTAATATTATCTATCTGTGCCCTGCCATGATACAGAATATCAATAATTAATATATTATATAGTGCTCACTGAAGTTGAAAGTGCTCACTTGATCTCATCTTTTTGCGCTTGCGGCAGCATATTTGACTGTATATAACAACAGTGGTGTGGTAAGCGTTGGCAACGCTACCGCCCCTAGGTTACAGCCCCAGATAGTTACTTTAACCGGTGTTCTGGCTGTTTAGAACGTCGCCATCGGGAGGCCCAGAGTGAGAGATAGGAACCACCTGGCAATGATACTCATCTGAGCAAAATAAAGTGAAATATTTTTAAGGTTTGAATGAAGGCTCTTCGGGGGAGAATCTGAGTAAGTTGGCCGGATGATTTTATTAAATTCTTAGCTGCTCAGTACGACTCCAGAGCAAGTGAAAGAGGGGCCGGAATGGCTGAGAGTCAACTCATATAAGGCTTGAGATGAGGGTGCCTCAAGCGAGACTGTGGATAACTTTGATGGAGAGGGCCTTGCCAACCAGTGACAAGCGGTATAACGCGCCGTAACATCGAAGGTGCCGGACTTAGACCACCCGGCAGTTTGACCAAAAGGACCCGACCATGACCAAATTGACTACCCGAGATCTATCCGTTGCGACCCAGTTGGGCTGCACCGTCAATTTTAACAACCAGCGCAATTCTGCGTTGGCTGACCATTCCATAAGCCCCGAACAGGAATTGCTATTCAGTGAGCTGGTGATCGCCAAGCACGGGGAGGCGTTCACCACTTCCCGCAAGGTAGCCGAGCTGTTTGGAAAAGATCATCGCAACGTGCTGCGAGCTATCCGCTTGCTGGACTGTGATGAGGAATTTACCGCGCTCAATTTTGAGCTGACTGATTTCATTGATAAAAATGGCAATCCAAGACCCGAGTGCCTGATGACGAAGGACGGCATGGTATTCCTGGTCATGGGGTTCACCGGCAAGAAAGCTGCACAATTCAAACTGCTCTACATCCGCGCGTTCAACTGGATGGCCGAGCAGATCCGCATTGTCCACGAGCTTACCAACTGGCAGCACGACTTCACCCGCAGAGAGGCGGTATCAGTTGCCAACGGCACAGTGCACGGACAGGGATTGGCCCGCCGTCGTATCGAGAAGTATGCGCTGAGCCAGGAGCAGGCAGCTATCCACGCAAAGCTCCAGCTGTGCTTGAACCTGACTGGTGAGGTGGCGGCATGAGCTTGTTCTCCTCCACGTTCTACATGGCTCGCCAGCTCGGCACAGACCTTCGCTTGCAGGTTCGCCTTGCCATGCTGGCAGGAATGCGCGCCTGGGTTGGTCCCTCCCGCTCGCCTATCACCCTGAAAAATCGCAGCTGGCCAGTGTCCAACCCGCGCAATGACAGGGCCGCCAAACGCCAGCGTGCCGCCACCAAGCGCCGCAACAAAGCCAAGCGGGGGTGAGGATGGAGCTTACCCTTCTGAAAATGTCCGGCGGGGTGCTTGCCCCGTCCACTCCGGCCGACGCCGAAGCCATCAAGCTGATGCCGATCGGTACCACCATCCTGGCCAAGGGCAAGGGGCGCCGCAATCTGGCGTTTCACCGCCGTTTCTTCGCCCTGCTCAACCTGACTTTCGATTACTGGGAGCCGACTGGCGGCATGGTCTCACCGGCTGAGCAGGGGATCCTGTCCAGGTTTGTTCGCTACCTCGCCCAGTTCGGCGCCGGCAACGTGCTGGACAAGGCCAAGGATGAGTTTATCGACCAGCTGGCCAGCAGCCGCGTTGAACGCCACGGCCCCCAGGCTGAGAAGTCGTTTGAGGTGATGCGCAAGTGGCTCACTGTCGAGGCCGGTTATTACACCGTGGTGATGCTGCCGGATGGCGGTATGCGCAAGGAGGCCAAGAGCGTCAGCTTCGCCAAGATGGAGCAGGCCGAGTTCTCCGACCTGTACCGGGCTGTATTCGGGGTCTGCTGGCGCTATGTGCTGAGCAAGCAGTTTGCCACCGAGGAGGAGGCTGAGAACGCCTGCTCCCAGCTGATGGGGTTTGCCGGATGAGATTCGAGACCAGCCCAATCCGCTCCAGCGACCTGCGCGATGGCGCTCGCGGCCAGACCTGCAAGATCCAGCTTGCCGGGGTCTGCATCGGTGGCACTGAAACCACGGTGCTGGCTCACCTGCCAAGCGCCCCGCATGGAATGGCCCTCAAGGGGGATGATTTAGTGGCGGTTGAGGCGTGCAGCGCTTGCCATGACGCCATTGATGGCCGTATCGCCTACGACTGGCAGCCCGGGGAGCGTGAAGAGGTCACCTATAGCGCCCTGACCCGTCAGTTGCATAGCTGGGTGGTGCGTGGGCTTGTCAGTGTGAAGGGGGCTGCATGACAGCAACTATCGTCACCATCCCGCAATGGGAGATGGATGCCTACATCAGCAAGCAAGATTTGTCCCAATTGCCTGTCGTGCATCATCAGGCCGCTTTTTTGAGTAGACGGATACGTGATGCCGGGTTTGAGGTTGGCGTACTCTCTGTTGTTTCAGGTGTCATTCGGGTGCCCGGATGTCGGGTTGTTATCGAGCGCAACGATGTTAACAAAGAGGTGCGGGTTCTAATTGATAGAGGGGTAGCTGCATGATCCACCTCTCCGCTATCGCTGCCAGCCGCATGCTCGGCAACAACCCGAAAGCCAAGGCCGTGGTGAACAAGGTCAAGAAGGCGCAGCAGGTGGATGAGCTGCACCAGCGAGTGCTGGCCCAGCTGGTCGGCTTCCCTGACCCTACCACCGAGCTGGTGTTCCACCCCAAGCGCCGCTGGCGTCTCGACTATGCCTGGCCCACCCGCATGATCGCCGTCGAGATCCACGGTGGCATTCACTCCGGTGGCCGCCACACTCGCGGCAAAGGGTTCGTTGAGGACCGCGCCAAGATGAACGAGGCAGCCCTGCTCGGGTGGACCGTGCTTGAGGTCACCCCGGAACACGTCAAATCCGGCCAGCTGCGCGCCTGGCTGCTCACCGCTTTCAATCAGGACCAAGACCAGAGGACCAACCCATGAGTATCGAACTTCTTATCAAACTGCACGGCCCGAAGGCTGTATCTATCGAGGCAGAATCACAGCGCTCCGGTCGTTCACCGGATAGCGTGGGGCGTGAGGAGGTGCTGGCTGCTCTGGCTCACGCCGAGCATATCCACCCGATAGGGGTGAAGGTATTGCGCGCCCGCCACCTTACCGACGGCACCGCACTGCGCCAGCTGGTCGCCAGTTACCCGGTCAGCGCGGTGATGAACGTGGCTGAGTTGAACGGAGACAGCGAGCGACTGCTGCGACTCTATAAGCGCCATCACCCATATGGCCGCCGTGAAGCAAAGCGGGCCCGCGAGCTGGAGTTACTGGGGGATCTCGATAACGCTACTCGGGTACGGGCGCTTATCGTCTCCCGCTGTGAGCGTGACACCCAGGGTGGGCGCTGCCCGGCATGCTCCGGTACCGGGGAACTCACCAAGCCGAAGCCGCACGCCTGCCCGCACTGCCACGCCGGGTACATAGCAGCCCCAGCACTGACCACCGACGCAGAGCGCAACGCCGCCCAAGAGCTGCAGTATTGCTACACCGATGCGGTAAGGGAATTCCATCAGTACCTGGATAAGGCTAAGGCGGCGTGATCTTTCTGATGTAGGTCACTTTCAGTTGCGACTCAATCAAATACAATGCGAATGATGAAGGCAAAGGCACCTCTTGGTGCCTTTGTGTTTTCCTACGGAAATATGCGAGGTTGTTGATGAGTTATTTCGATGAGAAGGCGCGACAGACAGACGTAGACACCATTATCGCATTCGGCGTGAAAATAGAGTCGCGTTACGCCAAGGCGACTGAGTTATCACAGATGTTGATGTTCACTCATATGTTAGCCACATCAGACCTGCACACTTATGTAAAGAGTGTGTTCTACGACTCAAAGGCATGTATCTGCACCATTGAGCTCAAGGATGACTCGGTGTTCGACTCCGATGCAGGAGACCTGATAAAGGCTTGTGCTGAGGACACGATTAACCAGTTCCAGTGGAATGGATCCATTTACCACAGTCATGCCCTTCGTGAGTGGATGAAGGAGCATCAGGTTTGAGCTTCAACTTGTGCGAATTGCCGCAGCAAGACCAAGAGCGGGTGGAAGTAGAGAAGGCTGCCGCCTATGCGGTCTGGAAAGAACGGAACCCGGAGATCAAGACACCGGCAGAGAGTGAGGCCAGCAACTACAAGGGTGAGATGCAGGCATTCTTCCTCCAGCAGGTGGAGCGGTACCGGAAGATGAAGTAATGAGAGCATCAGAGCTGCTTGAATACGCTCTTGCAAACACGCGAGAGCTTGAGCCATTGGTCATAAGTGCGGGTTATTTGCATAATGATGATGGCGGGCCCTCCTGGTTCTCTGACTGGGGGGTAGAGCTAGATTTAGAGCACCTGATTGAGCTGGGCATTGTGAAGATCGATGAAGAGTCAAAAATGTCAATTTATATGCCAGCGTATCTGCTGGTATGCCACAAGATTGATGTGCGTAACTATACGATTGATGTTGACAACCCAGCCGTTGAAGATTGCCAGCTAATAAGTATTGTGCATCCAAATGAGATTGGTCAGGTTCGCGGGTTGGACTTGTTTGGCTATAAGAGAATGACCAATGCATACGATAAACCCAGTGACGGCTACTTCTGATACTTCCATGCCATCTAACTGAATGCGAATTCTGTAACCGTCAATAATCCGACAGCATCCAATATCTGCGATTGCTTGCTATTTGCGGGCGCGTGGCACAAAATCTATCCATCATAGCCGGACTCTTTTTGAGCCCGGCTTTTTCGTTTCTGGTCCGCCACTGTGCGGGCTTTTTCATTTCTGGAGTTCACATGGATGCAGGCAGCGGTGATCAACTGCAGCAAGCTGGAAGTTGGATTTCTCGCGTAGCTGGGCCAAACGGTGGGTATTTGTGGATGGTTGTGCTCGCCCTATGGGGTGGTACCGCCAGCTACCTATCAAGGTTAAAGCAGGATCGGGCGCTGACCTTTTCGCTTGCTGAGCTGGCTGGTGAATGGGCCATTTCAGGTTTTGCCGGTCTGCTTATGGCCTACATCTGCACCGAGATGCACATGAGTTGGTATATGACCGCTGTCGCCACCGGCATCACCGGCCACATGGGCGGGCGAGGACTCTTCATGATTGAGCGGTTTATCAAGCGCAGATTGGGCATCCCGGATGAAGGAGGTACATCATGAGCATCCGTTTACAGGTAATTGACGAGGTGATCCAGCGCGAGGGCGGTGACAGGTTCACTGACCGTGCAGAGGATCGCGGCGGCCCGACTCGCTGGGGGGTGACTCAGGCCACCGCTCGCCAGTTCGGCTACACAGGCCACATGCGTGACTACCCCAAGGCGGAGGCGATCAAGGTCTACACCTCCTTCTGGAACCAGCTGCACCTCTCCACCATTGAGGTGTTCGATGCTGACTTGGCCACCTACCTCTTTGACTACGGGGTCAACTCCGGCCCTGGTCGAGCTGCTACCGATCTGCAGCGCCTGCTGAATGTGCTGAACGATCGACAAAAACTCTATCCAGACGTGAAAGCAGACGGGGCCATCGGGCCCCGTTCTCTTTCTGCGCTGGAGGCGTACATCAAGGTCCGTGGTGCCGGTGGCAAGCGCCTGCTGGCCGAGGCGGTCAACTCCCTTCGAATTGCCCACTGCATCACCCTGGCTGAGCGTCAGGAGTCGCAGGAGGCCAATGCCTACGGCTGGCTGAGCCGGATTTGTAACCTGTGAGGTAGACATGGAGAACCTGTTTGATATTGCCGTCCACTGGATCTTGATCCTGATGGCGGTTGTCGGGGCTGCGTCGCTGATTGTGCAGGGCTTGGCCCAGCTGGCGGCAATCACCCCATCCACTCGGGATGACGAGGTGATCGGCAAGGTGCAGAGCTTCCTGACCGGACTGGCCAAGATCCTGGACAAGGTGGCGCTGAACCTGCCGGCAGACAAGGCGCGAAGGCCGTGACAGCCTTCCTTAAGTTGCTGGAGCTGATCGCTGACGAGCTGGCGAGACTGCTCCGCATCCAGCGGGCCAGAGAGATACAAGAGGAACACGATGCGAACCACGCTGACCCTCAAGGGCGCTTTTCTGATCGCTTTGGCCCTTCTTCTGACCGGGTGCGCGACGAGCTGCACAAGCCCTAACTGCCCGCCGCCATCCCCACATCTGGACTGGAGCCCCGCCGCTGATGGCGGGGTTTCTCTTTCTGGTGAGTCTACGGCTCGCCTGCTCGATTACATCGACGCACTGGAGCGCTGTACCAGATAACCATGACCGATAACAAAGACAAGAAGCCGCCAGCCAAGCGGCCGCCGCGCCGCACTGCCGGCAAGGTGAATGACGCGCTCAACCCAGAGCGTGACCACCGCAAGAAAACCGATAAGCCTCGCGCCACCAAAGTGGCCCAGCCCGCCCAGCGGCATGGGGTCTACGCCAAGTTCTTTCCCGATGAGGTGATCGAGGATGCGGTGAAGGCCAACCTGTCCGACGAGCTGGTCGCCATGCGCTGCGGGTTCCGTAACGGGGTGCTGACACTCGGCCGCATCGCCAAGGATCTGGAGCTGCCAGAGGACGAGCTGGATATTGAGCAGCGAATGTCTCTCTACAAGCTCTACAACTCCACCACCCGGGCGATGGATAACGTACTCGGCCGCATCGTGCAGCTCGAGAAGACCATCGTCGAGATCCCGTACATCGTCGAGAGCACCAACCACAAGCGGGTGCAGTCCGAAAAGGACAAGGCGCTGACCGACAAAGCCCGCATCGAGTACGAGCTGCTGCGCAAGGGCAAGAATACCGGCGTTCAGGTGCTGTGGAACCTGGGCTTTATGAACAGGGGCGGGGAAGGCGATGGAGATTAGGACCATTACCTATGCCCCGAGCCCGACCTTTGAGGCTATCCATCGGGATCGGCCAATGATCGCCGCCGTGCGCGGGCCGGTAGGCTCAGGAAAGAGCGTCGGCTGCGTGATGTTCATGCTGGACGTATCCATCAATCAGGAGCCCAACGCAGACGGCGTACGCAAGACTCGCTGGGTCTGCATCCGTAACACCTACGGCGAACTCAAGGCCACGGTCATCAAGACCTTTCAGGACTGGATCCCGGAAGAGGTGTGCCCCATCAAGTTCGACGCCCCGATAGTCGGCATGATGCGGATCCCGCACCCGGACGGCAGGACCACCATCGAGGCTGAGTTCTTCTTCCTGTCGATGGACAGGCCCAAGGACATCCGCAAGATGCTGTCGTTAGAGATGACTGGCGTCTGGATTAATGAGGCACAGTTCCTCGACCTGAACATTGTCAACGAGGCGGCATCCCGGGCGGTGCAGGCCCGTTACCCATCCGGTAAGGACGGCGGCCCGACGTGGTGCGGCCTCATCATGGACACCAACAGCCCGGACGAGGACCACTGGTGGCACAAATTCGAATTCGAGCAGGATGACGACGGCAACTCACTCAAGCCGGTCGGCTGGAGCTTCTACGAGCAACCAGGGGCGTTGGTAGAGGTGTCGCCCGGTGCGCCCATCTCGCCAGACCTGCAAGCCCTTATCGATGCCGGCTACTTCCGTGACTATCTGGGGCGCCGGTTCGTGGCCAACCCCAAGGCAGAGAACGTCAAGAACAACAAGAAGGGGTATGACGCTTGGTTTGACCAGCTTGGCGGCAAGACCCTGAACTGGGTGCGCTCGCGCATCTGCAACCGCTTTGCCACTGTGGCCACCGGTAAGCCGGTCTTTATCGACCACTTCAACCGGGATCTGCACGTCGCCAAGGACAAGCTCGGTCCCATCAAGTCGCTGCCCATCGTCATTGGCATGGACTTCGAGCTTACCCCAGCCGCCATCATCGGCCAGATCACCGCCTTCGGGCAGCTGCGCATTCTGGATGAGGTGGTGGCCACTGGTATGGGGATCGAGCGCTTCATTGATGAGCAGTTGTCGCCACTGCTGACCAGCCGCTACGCCAACATGGAGTTCACCATCTGGGGGGACCCGGCAGGGGTAGGGCGCAGTCAGGCAGATGAGACCACCTGCTTTGAGGTGCTGAACAACAAGGGGATGCCCGCCGAACCGGCCTACACCAACAACCTGATGGCGCGCCTTGAGGGGGTTCGGTGGTGGATGTCACGCCTTGTCGGTAAGGGTCAGCCAGCCCTGCTTATCAGCCCGCACTGCCGGGTCATCATCAAAGCCTACGAGACCGGATACCAGTACAAGCAGCTCAACGTGGCAGGCGCCACCAAGTACACCGAGCAGCCAGACAAGAACCAGTATTCCCACCCTGCTGACGCATCCCAGTACCTGTGCTTGGGTGCCATGCCGGAGCGGGATCGCAAGCAGACCATCAACAGCAACGCCACCAGGGCAGCGCAGCGCGCCGCCGACTCTGTAACAGGATACTGACCCCATGAACAACCCGACCGAAATTACACTGCCTGGCGAGGCGGTGGAGCAGCTTTCGCCCCTTGATGTCTTCGGTGCCAGTCGCTTTCGCGATCTCGATAACCAGCTGCAGCAGCGTAGTCTTGTCGAGCAACGCTGGCTGGATGACCTGCGCCAGTACCGTGGCGAGTACGAGCCGGAGTTCGTCAAGGAGCTGGAGATTGCCAAGAAGTCGCAAGCCTTCGTCAACATTACCCGCGAGAAGACCGACGCATGGGCGGCCCAGATGGGGGATATGCTGTTCCCGGTCGATGACAAGAACTATGGCATTGCGCCATCTCCCGATCCGAAGCTGTCCCTGCTGGCCAAGCAGATGATGACCGGTGCCAATGGCGAGCAGCAGCCCACGGATAGCGCCCAAGCCGCATCGCAGATCCTGGCCGCCGCCCAAGCCGCCGCCACCGCGATGGAAAAGACCATTGATGACCAGCTGATCGCCTGCGACTACAACGCCGAGTCGCGCCGCATGCTGCACTATGCCGCCAAGATTGGCACCGGGATCATCAAGGGGCCGATCGTGGAGAGTGCCATCAAGCAGGCGTGGCTGCCCGAAGAGGATGGCTCATGGGCGGTCGAGATTGCGAAGGATCTCAAGCCGGGTGCCCGCTGCGTGCTGCCGTGGGACTTCGTACCGGACATGAGTGCTACCCGCTTCGCCGACTGTGAATTTGTCTACGAGCGGGAGTACATGACCAAGAAGGAGCTGCGCAAGCTGCTCAATCTGACCGACATGGGCTTTATTCCCGAGCAGATCGAGAAGCTGCTGGCGCAAGACCCGTCAACCACCCGCACCCGCTATGCCGAGTTCGTTGACCAGATCCGCTACCTGTGCGGGCTCAACCCCACCAGTCAGGACTCCCGCTATGAGGTGTGGACCTATCACGGCCCAGTGCCTATCGAGCTGCTGGCGGTGGCCGGGGTTGATATCAGTGGGCTGGATGGGCGCGAGTTCGATGGCGTCATCATCTTCTCGGGTGATGTGATCCTGAAAGTGACCATCAACCCGATGGATACTCTGGAGTGGCCCTACTCCGTCTACGTCTGTGAGCCGGACGAGGGGAGTATCTTCGGCCTGTCGATGCCTTACCTGATGCGCCACCCGCAGCGGATCATCAACTCCGCGTGGCGGGCAATGTTGGACAATGCCGCCAAGACAGTCGGGCCGCAGGTGGTGGTAAACAAGCGACTCATCACACCGAGCGATGGTAACTGGGAAGCCACTCCCTTCAAGGTGTGGGAGATGGACTCCAACCAGCAGTATGCCGAGGTGCAAAAGGCGTTCGGGGTGTTCCACTTCGACAGCCGCCAGAGCGATATGGCCAATATCCTGCAGCTGGCGCTCTCTCTGCTCGACCGCGAGGCCGGAGTGCCAATGATAAGCCAAGGTGAGCAGGGGCAGGTGACGCCGACGCTGGGCGGCATGTCGATGCTGATGAACGCGGCCAACGCCGTGCGCCGCCAGCAAGTGAAGGAGTACGACGACAATATCACCAAGCCGATGATCCGCCGCTTCTACAACTGGAACATGCAGTTCAGCGAAGATGCCGCCATTAAGGGCGACTTCGAGGTGCAGGCCCGCGGCACCAGTGCGCTGCTGGTCAAGGAGATCCAGACCGCCCAGCTGACCCAGATCCTGGACAAGTACAGCCAGAACCCCAATTTCGCGCCGATGTTCAACCCCTATGAGGCGATGAAGACCCTGCTGCAGTCCATGCACATCGACAACGCCAAGGTGCTGCGCAGCAAGGATGAGTACGAGGCGGCTATCAAGCAGCAGCAAGAAGCTGGTCAGTAAGATCCGGCACTCATCAAGCTGCAGATGGAGCAGCAGCTGGCTCAGGCCAAGTTTGACCACGAGACCCAGCTCGCCCAGATGAAGAGCGCCAGCGCCCTGCAGATGGCCCAGCTGCAGGCATCGCTCAAGCAGCAGGAGCTGGAGTTCTCCAGCCAGTTCAAGCTGGCCACTATGCAATTGCAGCACGAAGACAGCCAGCGCCGCGAGCGCATCGAGCTGATGAAGCTGGCACAGGCCAAGCAGATGAGTCAGGCGCAGCTGATGGTGGAGCTGGAGAAGCTGGACAAGCAGCAGACCCACGACACCCAGAAGTTTATGGCCGAGGTGAAGATGAAGCAGATCCTGCCGCCGACCGGGAATTACGGATTGGAGTAGTTGACTTTTCCAGCAGGTGGCACAAAATAGCTCTAAGACTGCCAGAGTCTCATAACCCGCCTTGTGCGGGTTTTTGCGTTTCTGGCGCCCGCAATCTGGACAAGGAGGTGATCCCATCTCCCGACCCGGGGTAAAGGGCCTGCTCAAGCACTGCCGGAGGCAGGGTGAGAGAGTAACTTCGCTGGTTTAGCTCAGATGGTTGAGCATCCGACTCATAATCTGGGTGACGCAGGTTCGAGTCCTGCAACCAGCGCCATTTTCATAGCCCGGCCATGCGCCGGGTTTCTTATTGGAGTGGCCATGAGCGACCAGCAGATCGAGAAAGAGATCCAAGCCAAGGGCCTGACTGCCCCGCGTGTAACCCCGCAGCGCATCGAAGAGGTGATCGCCAGCGAGTATTACTTCACCGCAGCAGATGGCGTTGCTGGCGCAGCGGTAGCTTGCACCCTGCATTGCAGCCACGCGGACGTGGACACCACCAAGGAGCATGCCCCACCGCCTCCTTACCAATCGCATCGTCTGCTGACCTTCTGCGTCATCACGCTGAAGAACGGCTTTACAGTTACCGGGGAAAGCGCTTGCGCCAGCCCGGAGAACTTCAGCGCCGAGTTAGGCCGCAAGATCGCCCGCGAGAACGCTATCAACAAGGTGTGGATGCTCGAGGGCTACCTGCTGAAGCAGCAGTTGCATGATGCGCAGAATGCTGTAGTCCTGACCGACGCCGACGCGCTGGCCGATCTGAACGGCACTCCGCGCCCTGATAACCCATCCGTGGCGAGCTGACACCACCATGCTCACCCGTAGCCAGGACACCAACGCCGTCTTGCTGCACCTGCAGGAGCAGCTCAAGCAGCTGCGCGCTGACCTGGAGCAGGACATGGAGCACGAGCAGACCCAGGCCACCAGGGCCCAGATCCGACTGCTCGACAAGCTCATCAACGATTTTACGCCAGCCGGTTAACGCCGGAAGGTAACAACGGCCCGCCTTGTGCGGGCTTTTTTTTGGAGATTTTACATGGATCACCTGAACGACCAAGCCGCATCAGAAGCTGAACAGAACGCCGCCGAAGGCCGCGATCTGGATGTGTTCGCACAAGCTGCTGGTGCCGCCGATGCGCGTTTGCGTGGTGAGCCCGCAACCAGCGAGCCGCAAAACGACGAGCAGCACGACGAGCAACAGTACGCCGCCAGTGATGACGGTGACGAACAGTATCAACAGGAAGCCGCCTCTGCTGCCGAGCAGCACGCCGCGTCCAGCGATGACCTGTTCGCTGACGCCACCCCCGAGCAGCGCGCCTATTTGCAATCGCTGATCGCCGATCGGGATCGGGAGGCTCAGGCCGCCCGCTCCGCCAATGGTCGGTATGCCGCCACTGCGCGGCAGCTTGCCGAGAAAGAGCGCCAGTTCAACGAGCAGATCAGCAGCATCCAGCAGGCAGACAAGCAGGGGGATGGGAAGGAAGCCAGCCGCCAGCTCGATGCGCTGGAGAGCCGCATTGCCGCGATGCGCGAGGACTACCCCGACATTGCCGACCACATGCAAGGCGTCGCTGATGCCCTGCGCGATGGGCTGCGCAGCGAGATCTCGCAAGGTATGGAGCCGGTTAACCAACTGCGTGAGCAGGCCAAGGAGCGCCAGCACGAAGAGCTGATCACCATCGAGACTGACGAGCTTATGCGTCGGCACCCCGATGCTGAAAAGGTTGTGGTGAGTCAGGAGTTTCAAGCCTGGATCGCCCAGCAACCCGCCTCCGTGCAGAACATCGCCAACTCCGACAGCGCAGCAGACGCAGATGTGGTGCTGACCCTCTACAAGTCCACCCAGCTCCAAGCTCAAGCCCAACGCAACGCGCAGCGCCAGCGCAAATTGGCAGACATGGCCCCGCTTGGCGGTAGCCAGGGCCGCGCCACGGTGGATACAGCGGATGAGTCCTCTGTCTTTACCCGTGCCGCAGCCGACGCCGACAAGCGTCTGGTGCAGCGCAAATACTGATTCAGGAGAAATAAGCTATGCCAATCACCACCTACGGGGATATCTCCCCGCGTGTCGGCATCATCGCCGAAGTGAAAATGCTCGAGCACGCCGAGCCTATCCTGGTGCTGCAGAAGTTTGGTGACCCCAAGCCGCAGCCCAAGAACAAGGGTCAGACCGTCAAGTTCTGCCGCCCGGTGCCGTTCGCTCCGGCCACCACCCCGCTTACTGAGGGTGTCACTCCGGCCAGCAAAAAGATGGCCTATCAGGATGTGACCGTCGGTATGTCTCAGTATGGCGACTGGTGCGAAATCACCGATGTGATCGCCGATACCCACGAAGATCCGGTACTGCAGGATGTGCAGATGCTGCTGGGTGAGCAGGCTGGCGAAACCTTTGAGCTGCTGACCTGGGGCGTTATCTCTGGCGGTACCAACGTTATTTATGCGAATGGTTCTGCTCGCAATGGTGTGAACACCGCGATCAGCCTCAACAAGCTGCGCCTTGCCGCTCGTTCGCTCAAGAAGCAGCGCGCCAAGAAGATTACCAAGATCCTGGCTCCGTCCGTCAACGTAGCCACCAAGCCGGTTGAGGCCGCGTTTGTGGTGGTGGCTCACACTGACTGCGATTCCGACATTCGCGGCCTGGCAGGCTTCAAGTCCGTTGCCGAGTACGGCACCCGCCAGCCGCTGTGCCCGGAAGAGATCGGCTCCGTGGAAGAGTTCCGCTTTGTGCTCTCCCCGGTGCTGGCCTCCCTGCCGGATGCAGGTGGCGCCAAGGGCTCCATGGTCTCCACTGGCGGCACCAGTGCCGATGTGTACCCGATGGTTGTGCTGGCGCAGAACGCTTTCGGTATTGTTCCGCTCAAGGGAAATGGCGGCCCAGGCTCCATCGTGCCGATGATCCTGAACCCCAACACCCCGCGTGGTGGCGACCCGCTCGGCCAGCGCGGCTCCGCCTCCTGGAAAAGCTGGTTCACTGCAGTTCGCCTCAACGAGCTGTGGCTGACCCGTATCGAGGTTGCGGTTACCGCCCTCTAATACGCAACCCATAACCGGCCCGCCAAGTGCGGGCCTTTTCCTTTTTTCAGGAGCACAGACCCATGGAACTGATCGACCTCAATAACGCCGCCCCGGCCGATTTGCTAAAATACCTGTCCGAGAACTTCGGCATCGACAAGGCAGCCAACACCAGTCGCGACAAGCTGGTCGCCGAGATCATCGAGCAGGAGCAAGCGAACGGCGTAACCCGCGATGCAAACACAGCGCCTAGTGCCGAAGCCATCACTGGCGCACCCAGTGCCGAGCAGCGCGAGCTGAACAAAGCAAAGCGGGTAAAAATCCGTATCTCGCGCGATCCTCACAGTCGCGGTAACGATGATGTCTATGCCGGAGTAAACGGTGTTGCTTACATCATCCAGCGCGAGAAGACGGTGGAAGTACCTGAACCGGTATATCAGGTTTTACAGCAGGCGACTGAAACCCGTTACGAGCAGAACGATGACGGCTCTCTCGTACCACGCACCGTGCAGTCCTACCCGGTTAGTCTGGTCGGCTAACCATGACCTTCCTTGAGCTGTGCAGGCGGTATGCCGCAGAGGTGCACGACCTCGGCGGCCCACCTAAAACGCTGACCGATGGCAGCCCGCGCACCCAGGCTGCAGCAGACGCAATCCGTGAGAGCTGGGAGAAGATCCAGCTATTGCGCAACGATTGGGAGTGGTTGCGTGGTGAAACCCCAACACCAACCCAAACGATGACCGCAGAGGCTGACACGCCGTACATTGAGCCGCAGTATCACATGGCTATCGTCTGGTACGCGGTCGCTCAGAGCGGGTATCGGCAGGCTGCTACCGAGCTCATTGCTATTGGTGAGCGCGAGTGGAATGTCTACTACGGGCTGCTGGTGAAGCGGTATGTGCCTCCACTCTCATTGGTGAATGGAGATGCGTGGTGAAACTTCCAACCCGCAATAGCACATTCATCTCACTGAAAGGTGGGATTGACCTTTCCACCACGCCGCTGGCTAAGGCGCCAGGATTTGCCCTGGCCGCGGTGAACGTCGATGCTCTTGCCAGTGGTGGCTACTCACGAATGCTGGGTTATGACCGCTTTGATGGTCACCCATCGCCGAGCAGAAACCGAAAGTTCATATCGATAGATGTAGGGGATGCGCCAGAGATAACTCACCAACGGTTCGTGGCGATCACATGGCCAGGTGGGCGCGGTGTGTACTTGTCCCGTTCAGGGGCATTCATCAATGCCATTGCGCTTGAAGGCGGTGTAGCGGCAGGCGCGGATCTGGCGATTGATGGCGTTCACTATGTGGCGCGGCAGGCTGGGCGCGAATACAGCAAGACCAAGGCCGACAACATTGCCACCCAGGCGATTGCAGCCGACTGGCGTCGCTCACAGATCAGTGCGGTGCCTGGAGTTGGGCCTATTCGCGGGGTTATCGCTGTGCGCGGCGCTGTGTTTGCCGTGCGTGATATAGACGCCGCAACCGGAGGGCTGTTCAGAGCGACAGAATTAGGCTGGCAGCGGATCACCACCTTTGGCTCGGTATTGGCTGTTGCCAGTGCGGCAAATATACCCAATGGGGATATCACCCTCACCAGAACTGGTGACGGCAAGTCGTTCCGGTGCGTCGCACAGTTGGCGGCAGATGGTAAGAGCGGGGTAGTTATCGCAGCACCCGGCGAGGCCCCGGTCGTTGGTAATGTGCTGACCGCGCCGGGAGGAGGTACCTGCACCGTCTCCAGTGTGACGGCGATCTCTTTTCAGGCTGGCGGCCAATATCAAGCTGCAGTGCACAACTTCTTTGGCGGGGCGGGGCAGCGGGCCGCCTATGTTGTCTCTGGCGTGCAGCGCGCCTTTGAGCTGCGGGAAGATGGGTGGCTTGTCCCACTCCATGCACAGTCAGATGCCGCAAAAGACAAACCGATGGCGATCGCCGTCCATGCCGGGCACCTGTTTCTGGGGTACCCGGGTGGACAGTACCAGCACAGCGCGCCTGGCAATCCCCATACCTGGAGCGCCTTGCTTGGCGCAGAGTCATTTGCCATTGGCGATGAAATCACAGAGATGCTGCCCACCACTGGCGGCGTGCTGGTGATCGCATCGGCGCAGCGGGTGTTTGGCCTTTACGGATCTGGCTCGAAGGATTGGGAGCAGCGGGCACTCTCAGAGTCGGTTGGTATTGCGGCTGGTACTGGTCAGTCGCTGTTTCTCCCGGTTGGTCTCTCCGATCGCGGCCTGGTCAGGCTGGATCGGGTGCAGGAGTTCGGCGATTTCGCACTCAACCAGCTCGACCCTGATCACCACTTCAAGTCGCTGATAGACGGTCTGAACTGGCGGCTATCCACGCAGGTTGCCGAGCTTAACCAGTATCGTTTGTTCAGTGCCGGCAGGACTAATCTGGCGGTGACCATGCTGGCCGACGGCACCCCCATGGCCACCACATTCCAGTATCCCGCGCCGGTGACTGGCGTGTGGCGTTACACGGAGCAGGGTGAGCAGGTGTTCTTCTGTCTCGATGGCCATGACGGCATGGTCTTTACCTGCGATCGGGAATCTCGCTCATTTGATGGCGCGCCGATCACCTGGCGCATTCGCCTTCCGTTTGCTCATGCCGGCTCCCCTGCGGTCAATAAGACCTGGCTGGCCGCTATGGTTGAGCAGACCTCCCCCAACCAAGCCCAAGTGCAGGTGAAATGGTCAACCGATTACATGGTGGATGCCCACTTCACCAGTCAGCGAGTGAGCGCGGTGATCGGTGAGGATGCCTCTACTGCTTGGGATCAGGCGGCAATCTGGAATCAGGCTCAGTGGAACCAGTTTTATTGGAGCGGCAGCTATGGCTACACCCAGTCGCCTATCGAACTGTCTGGCACATCAACCAGTCTATCTCTGATGGTAGGTGGGGCTAGCGCATCAGACCCAAACTTCACCATCACTGGTGTGACGCTGGACTATTTCGCAAGGAGGGTAAGGCGTGGCTAACCCGTATTATGACCGACTAAACCAATATGTCCCCGGCGAGCTGGCTGATGGTCAGGCCGTCGAGGCTGACTTTGGTGCCGTGCAAACCGGCTTCGAGCGAGTCGCCAAGGACATGCAGGAGCGCGTAACCAAGACGACCCTCATCAACGGCAAGATGCTGGATGGGGATATCAACCTGACCCCTGGCGATGTGGGGGCAATGCGCTCACTCAATGGTCAGAAGCCGAACGCTGACGGCGATTTAATTCTCAACCTGCTGCATGGGTCGGATACCGCAGATCGCTATATTAGCGCTGACTACAGCTACGATGCGACTGGCCGAATTTCCGTAGTGACAGCGTTATTCCCTGCCGGGCAGCAAGTATCCACATTCAGTTATGACACTTCGGGTCGCCTGATAGGGTCTGAGTCAACCTACCTTGGACGAAAAACAACCACCTCGTATCACTATAACGAAAGCGGACGACTGACTGGGTCTGTCGCAGTGGAGACCGAGCTATGAATGAGCTGGCACCGATTATTTTTAATGAGGTAAAAGAGGCTCAGAAGGAGCTTTCTTCGCTCGGAGCTCATGTTGTCAATATGAGCTTTCCTACCGAATATCCATGGTCTGTCTTTTTTAGCAGTAGCTCGTGGACTGTGCCAGATGATGGCGAGTACGAGATCATTGTTATCGGTGGCGGGCACCCTGCTGGCGGGTCGTCAGCAGGTCACGGAGCAGGAGGGGGTGGGCCAGCCAGAGGCGATGGTGGCGGAGCAGGTGGGCTATCTATACACCAGTCATTCCCTTTGCAGAAGGGGCAGGGCGTAGTCGTTACTGTAGGGGCGCCAGGAGGTAATTCGACAGTTGTATGCCCTGATGCCTCATTGGATATGATAGCGAATGGGGCAAAATCGCGAACTGGGGGCACTGCTTCTGGAGGCGAACTCAATTTCACTGGCGGGTCAGGTGGGGCTGTTAGTAACCCCTCTACTAGCGAGACTTCAGCTGGTGGTGGTGGAGGCGGGCTATTTACTAGCCACGGAACCCCTGGGAAGGTAGAGTCCGCGAACATCAGAGCCGTTGTGAATCCGGCTCTGTACCTTACGTCTATCGCTGTCGTAGGCGGTGATGGTGGGGATCACGGAGGTGGGCCCGGCGTGGCGAGCGTACTTGCCGCAAGTGGTGCGGCAGGTAGTTATTCTTTGCAGATGGGGGGCAGCTATACAGCGACGATGTACTACGCAATAGGCTCATCCGCCTTCACTTCCTCTCAAGGTAAGCGCGGTGATTCAGGCTGGCTGGCCAGAATTCCTGGTTATTGTGCGGCGGGTGTCAATGGTGCAGGACTTGTAGCAATTCGGAGGGTCAGATAATGGAAATCGAGATTTTGGATAGTTCAGGAGTCGTTGTTAACACGATTCTTGCTGATGCCGGATTTGCTAACAAGTTTCACCCGAATAGATGGCGTGAGAAAGTGCAGCCGGATCCGGAGCCGGAGGTAGAGCCAGAGCCAGAGTCAGAGCCAGCTCCAGAGCCGCTTAGTCTTGATGAGGCAAAAGCGCGTAAAATTTCAGAGATAAAGTTTGAGGCGGGACGCCGCATTACTGCGCTTGACTGGCGCTTGCAGCGGGCGCAGGAGCGTGAGCGGCTCGGGGAGGCAGGAGTTGAAGCGGTGGCTGATGTGCTGGTCTTGCGCGAGCAGATCCGGCAGGCCAGTAACGCTGCTGAACTTGCTGTCTCCACCCTCACTGATGTGAGCGCGGTACAGGCGTTCACCTGGTGACATTCAGTATTCAAGCAAGCCGCCAATAGGCGGCTTTTTTATTGGGGGATACATGGTAGCAACTACCGCAACAACCACGCCCTTTGATGCCAAGGACGTGAACGATCAGGTAAACAAGACCATTAGCCAGGATGGGCTGTTGATGCGCATGGCCAAGGCGAAGGGCGAGCAATATGCGGCCGGTCGCGGCTTGTCGAATTCGTCTATCGGTGCAGAGGCATCTCAGCGGGCGATCGTCGATGCGGCGTTACCTATCGCCAGCCAGAACGCGGGGCAGGCATGGAAGAGTGACGAGAACCGGATTGATCGCAGTCATCAACTGACCATGCAGGGTAATCAGTTTGGCCATGAAA
Organism: Aeromonas sp. s11; assembly: GCF_040907945.1. Classification (NCBI taxonomy): domain Bacteria; kingdom Pseudomonadati; phylum Pseudomonadota; class Gammaproteobacteria; order Aeromonadales; family Aeromonadaceae; genus Aeromonas; species Aeromonas sp. s11. Next base: position 26,975 of record NZ_JBFOCU010000034.1, read on the forward strand.
AGGGGATGGCCGAGTTGCAGTACAAAAACAGCCTTGGCTTGCTGGATGCAGAGGGTCAGCAGCGCCTGAAAGAGTTGGGGGTGCAGAGCCAATACCAAAAAGAGCGGGATCAGTTGCTGCACAAAAACAGCCTTGGCTTGCTGGATGCAGAGGGTCAGCAGCGTCTGAAAGAGTTGGACAACCAAAACAAGGCCAGCATGGATCAGCTGGCGCAGCAGGTGGTGGCAAATACCCACGGGATGTACATGAGCACGGTCGATAAGGCAGTCAGCTCCTATAACGACCGCTATGCAGCGGTCATGGCTGACAACACGATGAAGGCCGCCGACAAAGAGAAGCTGGTCAACAACATGAAAACCGAACTCAACTCGACGTTGACCATGTACCAGCAGATGTACTCCAACATCAGCACCATCAAACCAGACTGGACCAAGTTCCCGTCCGCATCACTGCCCGGCGTAAACGTAAAGTAAGGAGGTCACATGTTTGATTTTGGCAGCATCGTATCAGGCGCGATCGACATGGCTGACCAGGCCGTTGATGCAGTGCTTGGCGGGTTAAAGGATGCGGGCGACTGGATGCAGAAAAGCCCTGGCGCTGCAACCCTGCTGGGATCCGCGTTGGTTGCTGGCGGCTCCTATCTGGAGAACCGAGAGGCCCAGAAGAACCAGCGCAATATGCAGCAAGACCTATGGGGAAGGGAGGACCAGTTGCGTCAGGAAAATGGACTGCCGGCCAACCTGACGCCGGTCGAGTACCAGGTATCGACCCCTGGGCTGGCTGGTGATGGCATGGCTACCGGGGGCGTTCTGACCAGTGGCGTGCTGGCCAACATTAAAAAGCAGGGGGCGTAAATGGCAAAGAGCAGCGGAAATAGCGGCGGCAGCAAGGGCGGTAATGGCGGCAGCAAAGGTGGCAGCAGCTCGAGCAAGGGTGCCAACAACAATAACCGCAACGGAAGCAGCCAGGGCGCCAGCGCAGGCAATCGTGGCAGCACCTCCAACTCAAGCAGCAAGGGAGCAGCATCCAGCAAGAGTGGTGGTGCGAACTCGTCGGGTAGCAAGGCCGGCAGCAGTGGCGCAAACCGCTCAACGGGCAGCATGAGCGAGGCTGCGCAGCGCGGAGCATACAGTGCTGGGCGAGCAGCCGCACAAGCCATGGCGAGCGGAAACGCCAAAGCGAGCGGTGGCAACTTGTCATCCAACGGCAACCAAGGCGGCAAGGGTGGCATTGCCAGTCGAGTTTCTTCTATTAACCAGACCTTGAGCAGTTACGGCGCAGCTCCCAGCACGCCAAACCACAACATCAGCTCTATCGGCGGCCCGTCGATGTATGGCATGCACGATGGTTCGCTTGGTGGAAAGGTCAAGGGCGCTCTTGGTATGGGGCCGTCTACCAATTTCAACGAAACCATCAAAACTGACAACGTGAATGGGGTGATTGGCAACCTCCAGCGCAAGGCGCAAAACGGCACTTTAACCGCACGCGACAAGGCCAATATTGCCGACGCATCAGGGGCATTTAACAAGCAGGCGGGCGCCAATATTTTCGGTGGCGCGATATTGGGAGGAGCTGGCAAGGCGGTTGCGGGGCTGGTCGGTGATGTCGGCAATACCGACTCCTACTTCTCTGGCATCGGCCGAGATGCTGCACGTGGTGATTTTGATAGCGAACGGCTCACTGGGCAGAGAGGGCAATCCCTCGGGTCAGAAGGGGGGTTAGACTCGACTCTTAAAGCCGCCATGGGATTTCTGTCTGGTGTGGTACCAGGGGCAAGTCAATTGGTTTCTGGTGTGGCGAGCGGCTTGACCCAGCCAGCGTCAGGCTTTGGCGCTGCACTCAACGACCTTAATGTGCAGGCTGGCAATGCCGTCAGCCAAGCGGGCGCCAGCCACAGCAATGGTAATGGTGGAAGCAATGGAGAGGTGGACTCAGCCCCTCCGCGTTATTCCTTGCCGAGCAATAGCGACCTCGATAAGAACATGGCTGGCGATTTTAATTTCAGCCCCAGCCGGTTTGATGTAACCCCCGGTATCCGGGCTCAGTATGCATGGGATGGTGAGTGATGGGATTGATTCAGAATCTGCAGGGCCAGCAGCCGCAGCAGCAAGCTGGCAATGATGACGCGATGCACGCCAGTATGATGGAGATGCTTGGCGCCACTCTGCTTGGCGATGGTGGGCAGGCCGTTGCCGGTCGCCTGCAGGCTGGCGAGGACAAGATCCAGGGGGTCGCCGATGCGGTGGCAGGGGGTATTTTCACCATTCTCAAGCAGGCCAAGGAGGCTGGCCGCAGCGTGCCGGCGCAGCAGATTGTCAAGGCGGTGTATGCCGGCTGCCGTGAAATGCTGGCATCCGGCAAGATTGGTGATCCAGACAGCAAGATTGACGCCCTGTTTCGCGCCATGGACAAACTCAAGGAGATGGACGCCGAGAATGATGTGATTGACGACCAGATCCTGGCAGAAGCCAGCCAGATACTGCAGGCCATCGTGCAGAAGATGGATGAAGCCGAACAGCAAGGGGGTGCAGCATGAGCCTGCTCGCAGCATTGGCCAAAGGGTTTGGGGCAGGTACCATCAACAACGCACAAGCCGGGTTTGCCGAGCAGCAGCGCCAGCGGGAAGCTGCGCAACGTAAGGAGGAGATGACCACTGAGCTGACTGCGGCAGAGACTCGGCTTCAGAAGAATATTGATGCTGGCAAAGCTGACACCGAAACTCGCCTTGCGGCGCAGTCCAGTGAGAACGCCAAGCAGCGGGAGCATGATCTGGCTATGTTTCAAAAGCAGTTGGCATCAGCGGCCGCAACAGCGAACGCCAACGCCGACGCCAGATACCGTGAAACCAATGCTAAAAACGCCATTGGCAGACTGTCCGCTATCGCCAAGCAGAAGTCAGATATTATGGCGATGCCGGATGACAAGATTAGCCCGGAGCAGCGCGATCAGGCGATCGCCATGCACGATATGATGGGGTACATGATCGCCTCGGATCCCAACGTGCAACAGCTGGTTTCTGAGTATGGCGGCGCGGGTGAGTTGCAGTACTGGCTATCGCTTGGCCCAGGGGCCGACACCAATGGCGATGGCAGCAATTCAGGAACTGGCGCAGCCGCCCCAGAAGCTTTGCGGAGAGTGCCAGAGCCTACCGCACCAATGCGCAGAACTTTTGGTGATGCACGGGACGGAGTAAACACCAAGGCGAGCGCGGCGTTTTCAAATGAGAATCTAAACGGAGTGCTGGGTGAAGCGGAACGGCGGGCCAAGATCAATGCCGAGTTGCAGAAGCGAGCCCAAGCATATCAGGATGGGGCATTATCATCCAACCCATCCATATCATCGTTTGCAGCCATGCAGAAATAACAAAGCCCGCCGAGCGGCGGGCTATTTATATTTTGCGCAGGTTGATTTGCTTATCGGGCCAGATTCAACATCAAACCCGTCAACCGTGGTAAGCAATACTTTTGCGGTGACGCCTGCATCTATACCGGAGTATATTGATTTAGTGGTGCATGCTAGGTTGACTAATTCCTCAGAAATCAACCTTGGATTAATTTGAAATCGGGTGTTTGACTTCATAATGAATCTCATGGTCATAAGGCCGTTATCTGTGATGCTGCTTGATGTCATAAATACATCATTGCCATAGTCTATGGGTGCCTTGCTATTAATATCTGATACTCCATGCCGCAGGCTTTCAATAATGTTTTTATTCAGCTTGGCGTCTCGCTCATAACTTTCCCTGCGCTCCTTTTGGGCCTTCAAAAAGTACTCGTAGGTGGGCTCCGTATTTGCACTACACGGTGTTGTAAAGGTAATCAAAAGAAGCAGAGTTATTGGAAAGACTTTGTTCATCAAGGTTATCCCTTTCTTGGATCAATCCAGAGCCAACCCACAGTTGAGCACAAGGATATTGAAGAGAGCATCGCTAAGCATTGGTTGTTTTATAAGACAACAAAGTACGGCTTTACCGCTCGACTTAGACGGTGCTGCTCGACATGCTCTAGCAGGCTGTCCCACTCTTCCTGCAAGGTTGAGTACAGCAACTGGCCATTACTGTTCCAGAGGTCTGGTGATGCTTTGATGGTTTCCCAGATCCTTAGTTCATCATAATCAAGGAGATCTGGCCGTGCCTGGGCAAGATTAGCCAAACGGACCGACTCGTCGGTTGACCATAACCTATCAATCACCTCTAAAAAGCTTTCTCCGTGCTCAATATCGAAGATGGCTTCAGCGCCGGCGCGCTCAACCGCCCACTCAATCACTCCGGTAATCGTCCGCTTTTGATGTCTAGCCATCAGATCAATCAGGTACTTAGATCGCGGATCTAGCCTGAGGGAAAGGTTAACGCTAGTAGTGTTCTTCTTTGATTTTTTCTCGATAGCCATAACTGGTCCTAATGTGCCGATTGGGATAGTAATCAGCATTTTTCAATGGCTACAAGTATTTACCATGCAGCGCAGGAGAGTCAAAGCGCTTCGTTTCACATATGGTATTGAAAAATCATTGCATGCACTAATTTGTTGGATTATCTTCATCATGTCGAAACAACAGACAAGAGAGGGAGAGGATGGCAAGCGAGAAGAAAAAACCAATACAGATACGCATGACCTCAGCGATGATCGCGGAGTATAGCGAGAGTGCGGACCAGCATTTCAGGACTCTGGCAGCAGAGGTGATGTACAGGCTGGCGGTACTGGATGCGCTGGTAAAGCGGGGAGAGGTAAACCTGAATGAGTTCAAGTTCTAGTAGAAAGAGTTCGGCCAAAGCGGTTGCAGCCGCCAAGGCCGAGGAATGTAAACCCACCACGCAAATGATTGGAGTTACCTTATGACTATACAACAACAGTATCAGCAAACCAAAGTTATTGGCAGGGCCGCGAATCAGTCAATGCTCGTGCCGTTCCATGGCAGCAACCTCTATCTGGTAGATCACCAAGGCGAACCCTATGTTCCAATGAAACCGGTGGTTGAGGGGATGGGGCTGGACTGGAAAACCCAGCACCGCAAAATGACAGCAAAGTTCAAAGGTATGGTCGAAATGACCATACCTTCAGCCGGTGGCAATCAGACAATGACTTGCCTTCCACTCCGCAAGCTTCCGGCCTGGCTCTACTCGGTTCAGCCGGGCAAGGTCTCCCCCGAGATCCGCGAGAAGGTGGTTGCCTATCAGGAAGAGTGTGACGAGGTGCTCTGGCAATACTGGACAACCGGTAAGGCTGATCGCCAATCTGTCAAGAAGGCCGCCAAGTCCTATCTGCCTGAATACCGTCAGGCGAGGGCGATCAAAATGACGGCGGATGCCATTACTGTGGCACTGTCGGTCATGCCCAACCTGAGTCAGGAGGCAAAACAAACCGCGATGGCGACGGCAGTCAATACGGTGGTTGGTGATAACATCCTTCCTCTGCCAGTGTTGACTGAGCGTTATTACAGTGCATCCGAGGTGGGCGAGCGGTTTGGGATCAGCGCCAATAAGGTTGGTCGTATCGCCAACGAGCACAACCTGAAAACTGAGCGATACGGAAAGTTCTTTCTGGATAAATCCCGCAGCTCGACCAAGCAGGTAGAGACCTTTCGCTATAACGAAGCTGGGGCAGAGGCGGTTGGTGTCATCATTACTGCGCTGGAAGTTGGAGGCGCAGCATGAGCGACAACAAGGTTGTTCCGATCCATGCTTTACAGGATCCAGCTGGTGAAGACCTCGAGTGGACAGATCTGCAATGGGCCGTTTGGTATCTTGCCGAGGTTGAGGAGATTATCGGCGGCATCAAGGTATGCGACGACAACAGCGATGGATTGAAAGATATCGCAATGGAGCGAGCTGGAATGGCATACATTTACGCCTGCGACATGCTTGCTGAGTTAAAGCAGGAGCACCCACTTGTCAACTCGCACCCGGCGCCGGGAGGTCTGCAATGAGCGACAATGTCGTGCAGTTCCCAACTCGGCGTGAGTCAACCGATCCGGTGCTTGGCTATCTTCAGGAGATAGAAGGTTTACTTGAGGACGCTCAACAGCTGACGCAAAAGGGTGTTGTCTCCACCATGGATGATCAGGGTGAAGGCGCTGTAGCAATGGCGCACAGCAAAATCACTGACGCCCTCATCTTTGTAGAGTGCTGGATCAGTGAGGAGAAACACCGTCTGGGGGTGAGCCAATGAGCGCCGCCCAACTGATGGTGGAGCTGGCCGCCTTGCTGGATGAGCTGGAAGGTGTCGATATGACTCGCGTTGAGCGGGCCAAGATAACGGCGCGGATAGAGCGCATGATGCCTGAACAGGCAGAGTAATAACGGTGGGGCTTCGGCCCCATTTTTGTTTAAAGTGCAACTGGGGTCACTTTGTGGTTTTCGCTCGGCACCGTAAAATCTTCTGATTTTACTAGGGAGAGCGACGTGGCAATTGAATTGATGGAAGTACCCGTTACTTATGACGGCAGAATGGCTGATGAGCACAAGATAGATCTGTACGCTCTTGGCGGGTCTTTGCAGGGCATTGCCAGAGTGCTTGCCGTGTCTTCACATTTTGTTGTAACTGGTGAATATGCCAAGCAATTCGGCTCGCAAGGGGTGAGGGTTTACGCCTCAGAACCAAGAGCGAAGTGTTTTGAACTTTCGGCTATCATTGAGTTTGCGCAACAGCAGCAACTCTTTAGTGGCTTTGGTGGCGCCTTGTTCGGTGGTATTGTTGCGTTTGTTGTCGCGAAAGCGAGTGGTAATAGGGAAGAGATGAAACTACTTAGTCAGCGACTTGAGCAAGCGATTCGAGAGCTTGGCAACCGCGACCAGCAAGTTATCGATCGTATGATGACCACCATCGAGAAGATGGCGGATTCGCTACGCCCGTCAGTTCGTAACGCAGTTGAGCCGGTAGGGCAGGAGTGTGACACGCTCACGATTGGCAAGAAGACAGATCCTTACAAAACCACCATTGATAAGGCAACCAGAGACGCCATCTGGTCGGAAGGCGATGTCACGCTGACCGAGTTGCGTGACTGGGAAGTGGTATTCACCGAGCTGGATAAAGAATCTAAAACCGGCAAGGTGCGCCTTGTTGGTGATGAGAGTAATGCCCGCATAAAAGCTGACGTCAGTGATCCGGCATTTTTGATGCCCGACAATAAATACTTGGCTAGCTACGCCCATAACCAAGTGATCACCATCAAGGCAAAGGCGATGTTAAAAGATGGCGATCTTGATCGATTTTATGTCAGCGATGCGGTGTAGGTAGCTAGTTAGTTGGTAGCGCCGCGCTTGCCATTTAAGCGGTAGTGGCACAAAATTTCCCCATCATGGCCGGACCCTTAACAGGGGCCCGGCTTTTTTATTGCCTACGGAGAACGAACTGATGGCCAGTAAGCCCACTTATGATGATTTCCTGAGAGCGCAAACGGCTCGCCGTATGGCGTTTGAACAATCACGCAAGCCAGAAGAGCAGCCTGATGAGCAGGGGATCATCATGGACGGCATAGACATGTTCCAGCGCGGCCTTGGCCAGACGCTGGGCGGTGATCTTGAAACGGTTGGGCAGATCGCCGACTCGCAGGGGCTCAAGGATGCCGGGCGCGGGGTGAGTGCGTGGGCTGATGGCCAGCTGCAAGAGGTGTCTACCCCGATGCGGGAGGCGATGGGCAAGCAGTTCTTCCAGGAGAATACGGAGACCGGCGCCATTGAGGCTGGCGATGCGTGGGCCGATCCCCGCGCGTGGGCGGGCAACTTCGCTACCGTACTGGGGCAGTTCACCGGGCTGGTAGGCGGCACCAAGGGGGCTGGCGTGCTGGCAAAACCGGTGCTGCGTGGCGCTGGCAAGCTGCTGGCCAAGGATCTGGTGGAGGGGCAGGCGCGCGAACTGGTGGCCAAAGCCACGGTGAAGGATGCCATTCAGGCTGGGGCGCTCGACTCTGTGCGGGCTGCGTATCTTGCCGCGCCCAGCGAGGCAGCCAAGCGTGCTGTGCTGGATAAAGCGATCGGCCGCCTGACCTCTATCGGCTATGGTGCCCATGCCGGGGCGATGGCATCAGGGATGCGGGCCCAGCAGGCAGAGCAGGAGGCTCGTGGGTTCCTCAATGGCCTTGGCAATGATGAGCTCAACGCCAACCCCATTTATCAGCAGGCGTACTGGGAGCTGGCTGATGGTGATATGCAGGGGGCAAGTGTTGGCGATATCCGCCGCGCAGCGATAGACAGCATTGCCGAGAAGGCGGCCACCGATGCGTGGTCTGATCCCCGTGCGCTGTCGGCTGATTTCCTCTCCGGGATGCTGACCGGTGCCGGTGGCGGCGTGGGCGGCGTGCTGGGCAAGGTTGGCACCACACGCGCTGGCGCTGCTGCTCGAGGCTTTGTCGGTGAGGGTGCTACCGAAGCATGGCAGGGGGGCGAAACCCAGCGAGCCGTTAACCAGGCGGTGCAGGAGTGGGCTGATGAGACCCGCGACCCGATGGCTGGCGTGCTCTCCTCCGCGCTGAACGAAGGCACCCTTGGTGGTGCATTCGGTGGTGTGGTTGGCGGCGTGCGTGGGCCGGAGGCGCAGGCAGCCAGCAAGCCGGTAGTGCGGGTTGAGCGCCGGGTGGTGACCGGTGATGAGCAGATGGACGATATGATCCACGGCCTGGATCAGCGTCAGGCTGAGCGCGGGGCCAGCATCGACAGCCAGATCGAAAGCATGTTTGCCGGTGAAAATAACCCGCTAGGGTCTGGCAAGTTCGACCCTATCCGTGATGTGCCAGCCTATGAGCGGCAAGGGTTCGTGCGTGGCAGCCATGATTTCAAAGGGCGTCCCATCATTCCACTGGAAGGGGAGTTGATGGATCCAGGTACCGGCGTGGCAACCAATGCCACGGAGCAAGATGCTGGGGTGGTTGAGCGTCCGTCGCAATCTGCCGGCATGGCGCCTGCGATTGAAGATCTGAGCCTCAGTGGCGAGCTTATGAGTGATGGTTCTTTGCCTCCACCGCAAGGTGGCCTGCTGCCAGGCGCCACCATTGATGGCGTGGCAAGCGAGGTAGGCACTGAGCTACCTGCACCAACTGCAGCTCAAATTGGACAGGAACAACCTACCGCAACACCAACCCAATACAACAGCCTGCGCCTGACCCGCCGTGGCCTGCCTTTCTCCAGCGAGAAAGAGGCGGCACTGGCCAGTCGTCAGGATGAAACGCCGGTCCCCCTCGATGGCGGCGGTTTCGGTATCGCCAAGATCGCTGATATCACCCAACCACAAGCAGAGGTTTCCAATGAGCAGGCTCCCCAGGCACTTGCAGTCGGCAGTGAAGGACAAGGCGATCAGCTTGTCACAGGCGAACCAGTTGCAGCGGGCGCTGAACCAGCCATTGCCGGACTCACCGACCGAGCTGGACCCGGAGATCAGACAGACAACGCTGCTGCTCCACCTGTACCTGATGGACAGCAGCAAGATGACCAAACACTGACAGCCCCGGCCACTGATGCCGGGGTTGCTGTTTCTGAGGTGGCGCAACCTGAACCGGTAGCGCCTGAGACTGCCGTCGCGCCGACGCCGTGGGCGGAAGCCATCGATAACCCGGATGGCACCATCACCCTGAAAGGCGAGGTGCCGCTGATCAAGCAGTGGGCCAAGGATAGCGGCGTGAAGGCGATCCCGGGCAAGGGAGGCATGGTGGTCGCCAAGTCGTCCGCAGCCAAGGTGCGGGAGTATGTCGCGCCTGCCGCCAGCGAGCCGGTGCAGCAGATTGAGGCTGATGCCGTGCCAGCCAGCAACGTGCGCTTGTCCCAGCAGCGGAAGGGATTATCTGTTGAGGACGCAGGGAAGGTGGTTGACGATTTCCTGAGGGATTACAATGGCAACATTCCGGTTGAGCCATTTATCAGGGAGAAGGCCAGTGAAATCTACGGACCCAGCGTTGAAGGAACAGAGTTCGCCAGAACAACAAAAGGTGCATACCACCCAAGCGCTGGACTTGTCACCATCATATCCGGAAATGCCGGAGACAACGGGAGCTCCTTACTTTCCTCCTCCGCATCCATTCGAGACATACCTGTTCGGAAACCTGAAAGCACTGGCGCAGGGGTATCTACTGGTGCCGTGGGGGAGCAGAAAGGTGAGCAGGGAGGTTCGAGAGGAGGCAAGTCGTCGCGAGAACACGCGACTGGAAGAGTTGGAAAAGGAGAAGGCGGAGCGAGAGAGGCGCAAACTGGAAGAGTTGGCGCTAAAGAGGACCTCATCAAGACTCTGCGCCATGAGCTCTTGGGTCACTACGGTACTGACACGTTTACGCCTGAAAATAAGCGCTCCCTTCTCCAGAAGCTAATTGATGCGAAACAACAGCCGTGGCTAGCCAAAGAATGGAGTGCCGCGAACAAAGGTTATAAGCACCTTGATGAAATGGGCAAAGCGGAGGAAGTCTTTGCCAGCATCGCAGAGAAAGAGCTGCCGCCCCGCACCATTCAGACCTGGAATGACATCAAGACCGAATTCGCTCGTCTGCTGCGTAAAGCAGGTTTGGTGAAAGGCCCCATCAAAGAGCATGAGCTGGACAGCCTTATCAGGGCGGTTGGCAAAGGTATTCGCAACGGAGAGCGCACCAAGCAGAACATTCGTGGCGATCAGGAGGTGATCGGCAAACAAGCCGATGAGCCAGCCAAAGACGACAAGCCTGAACGCATTATCAGCTTTTCCAAGCAAGCTATGGCACAGGGCGAGAAGCCAGCCAAGCACCTGACCCGTAAAGAGGCGGAGCTGGTCACCAAGGAGTGGTTCAAGCAGTACCGCGGCGCCAGCGGCATTGATGTGCAGATCCACGCCACCCAGGCTGATCTGGAGCAGGCGCTTGGTCTGGCAGCCAAAGACGGCCTGATCCGCCGCGCCGCGTTCGATGATGACAACGGCACTCTGCATGTGGCCGCCGATACCATTGCCAACCCCAAGCGGATGCGCGAGATCCTGCGCCATGAGGTGCTGGCCCACTACGGGCTGGCCAATGTGCTGGGCGATGGCGAGTACACCAAGTTGATCAGCCGCCTAATCAAATCCAGGAATGACCCGAGCATGAAGGCGGTGTGGGACTGGGTAGACACCCACTACGCTGACGAGGAGCTGGGGGTGCAGGCCGAGGAGGTGGTTGCCCACCTTGCCGAGCTGGAGCAGAGTGCCTGGCGCCGAGGCTGGGATCAGGTGGTGGCATGGGTTACCAAGGCGCTGCGCACTGTCGGCTTTGTTCCTGGTGGCATTACCGCCGCCGAAACCAGGGGGCTTATTGAGGGGCTGGGCAAGAAGATGAAGCGCGGCGGCCCTGACAATGGCGGCCCGGATGGTGGTCAGAAGTTCAGTCAGGAGGATGGACGTACCAGCCAATATAAAAACCCGCTCGGTACGACCCAAGGGCTCCAATTGCCCAAGCGTGGTTCACCAGAACGGGTTTCTGATTCAAATGTACTCACCAAGGATGATATCCGCAAGGGCGGGCTCAAGATGAGCCAATCCAATACCGCAGCCGACGACTCTAAAACTCTTGAGCAATCCATCAAGCAAAAGGCGGTCTACCAAGCCGGAGCTGCTCTTAGCTCAGTAAAAAACTGGCTCAAGCAGGGGCGGCCGTTGATGCTTGGCACCTTGACCGACCTGCAGATTGACCAAGTTTACCGATATATCACGGGCGGGGCTGTATCCCAGTACCAGCGCTTGCGCACCCAGATGGAGGCTGATCGCAACGACATTCTGCTGGATGCAGAAACCCGGATAGACCCTCTGTGGGATGCACTTGGCAAGCAGGAAAAGGCTGATCTTTCCAACCTGATGCACGACGCGACAATGGCCCGCTTGCACCCGGACAAGTCACTTGATGAGAACAGTTACTATCAGGAGGCAAAACAGAAGCTGGAGCGGGCCAAGAAGCCTGAGACCCGTGCCGCCTATGAAGCGGAGTTGCGTACCATAGAGCTGAATCATTCAGCGCTGGCCAAACAGTACAATGCGTTACCAGCTAATGCCAAGGCGCTATATGGCACCATGCTCGACACCTATACCAAGCAATGGGAATCTCTGCGCGGAGCGATAGAGCAACGACTGGAAGACTTGCTTGGCGTCAGCGAAGGGCGTGCTATGGCTGCTGGGATGCGTCAGAAGATGGAACACGCCCTGCAGCATGGTCCTTACTTTCCGCTGACCCGCTACGGCGATTACGTGATCAAGGCTAGTAAGGGAGACGAGTACGTACGTGAGCACTTCGAGCGCCGTGCAGACGCTGAGCAGGCAGTCAAGCAGTACCAGAGAGATGGTTACAACGCGGTAATGACGGTGAAAGAGGAGGGCAGTGGTGACAGCGCAAATGCTAACCAGCTGGGCATGGAGATGCTGAACTTCCTCGATAACGCAGACGGAGTGAGCAAGACAGCCCTGAAAGACGAGATCTGGCAGGCTATGCTGCGTATGATGCCGGATGCCTCCTACGCCAAGCATGCAATTCACCGTCGCCGGGTGAAGGGGGCCAGCCGCGATGCGCACCGGGCATACCTCAACAGCGTTTACCACTATGCCCGGCATGTATCAAAGATCCGCTATGGCCACAAGATGCAGGGGGAGCTGGACAAGCTAAGCGAGCAGATCAGAGCTGGTGTAGCCGGCGAGCCAAGCAGCCTCAAGCCGGATGATTTGGAGATCGCGCAACAGGTGCTTAATGAGATGAACAAGCGCCACGATCTAAACATGAACCCCACCGGGAAAGCGTGGGCAGGAGCCGCTGGTAACATAGGTTTCCTTTACTACATCGGCCCATCGCTGGCCTCTGCTGTTGTTAACATGACCCAGAACTTCACCGTAATGCTGCCGCAGCTTGGCGCCAAGTACGGCTTTGCCAAGTCTGCTTCCGCTATGACTGAGGCGCTGAGGGATTACTGGAGGCACGGCAAGTTTAAGGCTGGCACCACAGAAGCCTGGCGTTCACTGACCCGCTCTACCACGTTACCAGCTGATGAACGGGCCATGCTTGAGCGACTATACAGGTCTGGCGTGCTGGATCTTACCCAGGCACACAGCATTGTGTAGTGGTCTAATCATCCCGGACACCATTTTAGGTGGTACAGTCGCCACCATGACCTGAGGTGTTCAATGACAAGATTACGTCGCTCATTTACTGCCGAATTCAAACTCGAAGCCGCATCCCTGGTGCTCGACCAAGGATATTCTGTCCCTGAAGCCAGCCGTTCACTGGATGTCGGTGAAACAGTGCTCCGTCGCTGGGTTCTGCAGCTGCAATCCGAACGAACTGGCACAACCCCAATCAGCAAAGCACTGACTCCAGAGCAGCAGAAAATTCAGGAGCTGGAAGCCCGTATCAACCGGCTCGAACGTGAAAAGGACATTCTAAAAAAGGCTACTGCTCTCTTGATGGCGGACGAGTTCACACATACGCGCTGATAGACCGATTAAGGGAGCAAGCCCCCATCACTTTGGTCTGCTGCGCCTTCGATGTTCCCACCTCCTGTTTTTACGATTATCTGGCTCGCAGGCGGACGATTAACCGTGAACGTATGCAACAGCGCTGTGAGTTGCGCCGGTTGTTCAAAGAGAGCAGGAGCTCTGCAGGCAGCCGCGCCTTGATGTCGATGATGCGAGAGTTGGGGTATCAGATTGGCCGATTCAAAGTACGTAACCTGATGAAGGAAGCCGGTCTGGTATCCAAGCAACCGGGCGCTCATCGCTATCAGGTGGCACAGTCTGAACGACCGGACATACCCAATCTGCTGGCCCGCGAATTTGATGTCCAGCAACCCAATCAGGTGTGGTGTGGCGATATCACCTACGTCTGGGCCGGTGGTTGCTGGCATTACCTGGCAGCGGTGCTTGACCTGCACACTCGGCGGGTCGTGGGCTGGGCGATGTCTGATAAACCTGATGCAGAATTGGCAATCAAAGCCCTGGAGATGGCCTATCAGCAGCGGGGTTGCCCATCTGGTGTGCTATTTCACTCTGACCAGGGCAGCCAATATGGCAGTAGGGCATTTCGGCAACGAGTGTGGCGCTATCGCATGACCCAGAGCATGAGTCGGCGTGGCAACTGCTGGGATAACGCCCCGATGGAACGGTTGTTCAGAAGCCTGAAGTCAGAGTGGCTCCCGGCTATGGGATATATGAGCTTGCGGGAAGCAAAGCGGGATATCAGTTATTACCTGATGGATTACTACAACTGGCGGCGTCCACATCAACACAATGACGGGATACCGCCAGCAAAAGCCGAAGAACGGCCTAACCAAGTGTCCGGATTTAGTTGACCACTACA
>NZ_JBFOCU010000035.1:0-36408 GCF_040907945.1 Aeromonas sp. s11
TAAATAACTGATCCCAATAGTGCTACACCTTCGCTGTGCCATAGCCATTCCCCGGGAAAGGAGACACGGTATCCATGAAGTGTTTCACTCGGGCCAGCAGGTTTGCCATCCCTCTGCATTGATGATTGCGCGTGATGGTTTCATGTAACTTGTGCCATAGCCGTTCTATGTGATTAACCCAAGGGCTGTAAACTGGCTGGAACACCAGGCAGAACTTGGGATTCTTCTTCAACCATCGCTCGGTCTGTTTGCTTTTGTGAATGATGTAGTTATCGAGGATCAACGTGATGGTTTTGGCTCGTCGGTAGTGGTGGCGCAGCTTTTCCAGCATGGCAATAAACAGCGATGAGTTTTTCTTGATCCCGCTGACGTAAAGTACCCTTCCGTTGCCTGCGTGGAGAACGCCTGCCAGATAATGCTTGGCATTCTGCCCCGGTGTGACAACCCGCTTTTGCTGCGCTCTGAACATCCAGTCGGCTCCTAATTTGGGATTGAGGTCTATATCGACTTCATCCTCATAAAACACCGGATTATCGGCATCACAGCGGGCCAGCGCGGCGTCGATATTCGCCATTTTTTCCTGATAGGCTGGGTCTTTTATCCGCAAGGTCGGCACGGGCCTGCGCCAGACAATGCCCATACGAGGTAACCATCGGCGGAGCGTGGAGGCTGCCACATTGAGCCCTGTTAACCGATTGATTTTTATAGCCAATAGTTCAGTACACCAACGGCTGCGCTGATAACCAAAATCTTGCGGAGAAAACTGCATGAGCAGCACCAGTAAGGTGACAATCTTGGCGATAGGTAAGACTGGGGCACGGCCAGCCGGTAAGGCTTCTAGCGCATCTATGCCTTCATCTCGATACCACCGAAGCCAACGACCGATGGTCGAGCGCGCAGCGCCGGTAAGGTGATGAACATCGGTGATCGTGCGTCCTTCATGTAACAGCAAGATGGCCATCAAGCGACGAGCATGTCCTTTATCACGGGTGGCATGGATGATTTTGTGAATGCGGCGCCGTTGTGGTCGTGGCAGAGGTGGTAGGATAGGCATCAACTCAGTCCTTTGGGTGTGGCTTGTTTTGTTTAGCGACTAATCAGATCGCACAAACTGGACTGAGTTCCCTTCCTCCGGTGATCTACTATTCGGAACAGCTATTTAGTTCATTTCACCCTACGGCTCTGAATAGAGTTTAATTAAATCAGTTCAGGGTTAAAGTAATTTCCATACTCGGTGGTAGTTTGTAACCATGTAGCTAACGTAACCTCAAATCCTTGTTGCTTGATTTTATGTCCTATATCTCTCATGAAGTCATCATTGGCCTTGAAGTCTCCTAACGATAAAATATCTTCCCCAAGTTTTGTGACTTTGTAGATTGGCAGCTTAACCTCTTTTTTAGGATCGTCAGAGTGTATCAAGAGTATCCTATTTTTATTAATAATCTGGTTTGAAAATTTATCTGCATAATTGCTTTTCATTGTAACTTCAAGGCTACTTACATTCCCTCCCTGTACACCACTAATGATCCCGAGATCTTCCATTTGTAATAGGAATTCAAAATCTATATCGTTGCTGTTTAGAGTGTCGCTTTTGAATAATATTTTTGCAGTAGTGAACATTCCAAGTTTTGATATGGATATAGCTTCGTCTTGAGATAGATTTTTAATGAACTCCAACGTTCTCATTGAATACGTTCCGGGACACTTTGTTTCACCCGCTAATGTTCTTGCCCATAGGCGTCTGAGATCTTCGTTTTCAGTTTGACTAACGTAATCCCTCCATCTGTAGAGCCAGTCAATATTAATGTCTTCTTTGGGTGGTGGTGTTTGAGAATTACTTAATTCTTCTTCTGTCATTAATATTGTTTTATTTATATTGATCTCTGATTGTATATTTTCAGCTTTTTTCTGTTGTTCAATATTAGAAAGTATTTTTTCAATCACTAATGTTGGTTCAACTCGCCCGAGATAGCATGAGGGATCGTGAGAATCGATATCTTGGTGCAATTCGATGAGCTTTCCGTCAGATAGCAGTTTTTTTCTCCCCTCTTTGATTGCTTTTGCCTCTACTTCAGCTTGAGCAAGCATCAGCATTTCATCTCTTCTTACCTCGGCATGAGCTCTACCTTCCCGCTTTATTTGCCATGGAGAAGCAAGGGAGCCAATTCCTCCTTTCACAAGGGTATCCCACATTTTTGTAACGAGCTGTTCCCCAAACATATAACTCACTCCATATTCAAAGTCATAATATAACGGTGCGATATTGTTTAATTGCTATGTTAGTGCAGGTGCAAAACATTTTTGAGAGGCAGAAACTGACCCAGTAGATATGAATGCACATATCTTTAGTATATCAATAGTGCGCTTTCATATAAATCATATCATTTACATAAATGTGAGGTGTTGCAACTTTCTCATAGAAGAGTCAGGGCATAAATTTGAATGTTGAATGCTTTGACTGGGTGATTGTGGGGCGCTTCGCTCATACGGCTACAGAAAGCTTATCAAATATTCACTTTAGGTAACCCTAAAAATATTTTCTGTTACAGATGTGAGTTTGCATAAACAAGAGCATAGATATGCGCATCCATAGGCGGCCATGAAGAAAAATTCGATTTCTTGCCAAACACTCAAAGGTGGCCCCGGCGGCGATGGCAACAGCTTCGCTGGCGCTGTTGCCAACTCCCATCACGATCTCCAGCCGAAATAGTCCCAACTGCCGAAAGCCAAAATCACGGAGCAGGGCGACCGCCTGACAGGCGATGCCGCAGCCTTGGCGAGATTGGCGTACCCAGTAACCGATATTGCCGTAGCGATGATGGGGTGACAGCAGGTTGATACCGGCGCCACCCAGCAGTTGGCCGGTGGTGGCGCAGAAGATACCCATGTCAAAGGCGCGTCCCGCCGCATAATCCTGCTCGCAGCTGGCAAACCACGCCAGCGCGCTCTCCCGAGTAAATGAACGGGAGCACCAGCTCATCCATTGGCCGACCGTTTCGATCGATTCGTGGGCCGCGTGGACAAACTCGTCGGCATCGGCCGGTTCGAACGGGCGGATCACGATATTGGCATTGGCATTGGCAAGGCGCGGGAGTGCCATCACTTGTCCTGCTTTTTCAGAAAGTAACTGATATGCCCCGGCGGCATATCGGGCAGCTGGCCAAAGACCTCGTAACCCTGCTTCTGATAGAAGGGGAGGGCCTGAAAACTGGTGGTTTCCAGATGGTAGTTGCTGATGCCCTTGCTTTGGGCGTACTGCTCCATGGCGCCGAGCAGGCGGCCGCCCCAGCCATCGCGGCGGATGCTTTCATCGATCCAGAGCCAGTCGACGTGCAGCCAGCCCCACTTGATGTCGGCGATGATGCCGCCGTGTACCTTGCCCTCTTTATCCTTGATAAAGCTGGCGATCCGTTCGCGCAGATGGGGGCCGGCGTGATCCTTGTTGAAGCCGGAAAGACCAATGCGCAGCGCTTCGATCTCATCGTCCTGAGGCGGTTGGGGTGGGGTGAGTTGCATAGTGCTTCCTGCTTGATGGTGATTGTCTCTAATGGGTTGCCGCTTCCAGCGCGGCTATCTCGCCGCCGCTTATAAGCGGCAGGTTGCGGCTGATCTGCTCTACTGGCCAGTCCCACCAGGCGATGGCGTTGAGGCGGGCGATGGTGTCGTCGTCGAAGCGGTAGCGGATCACCTTGGCGGGATTGCCGCCGACCACGGCATAGGCGGGCACGTCGCCGGTGACCACGGAGCGGGCGGCGATGATGGCGCCGTTGCCGACCTTTACTCCCGGCATGATCAGGGCGTCATAGCCAATCCAGACATCGTTGCCGATCACGGTATCCCCCTTGTAGGGGAGGCTGCCCGGGGCGGGTGCGGCATGCTCCCAGCCGTTGCCGAAGATAAAAAAGGGGTAGGTGGAGAAGCCGGAGGTCTGGTGGTTGGCGCCGTTCATGATGAACTTCACCCCGCGGGCGATGGCGCAGAACTTGCCGATGATGAGCTTGTCGCCGATGAAGGGGAAGTGGTAGAGGACGTTGCGCTCGAAGCCCGCCGAATCCTCTGGGTCGTCGTAATAGGTGTAGTCACCCACCTCGATATTGGGCCCCTTGATGGTGTTCTTGATAAAGCACACCTGGGGAAAGCCGTTCATGGGGTGGGGATTGGCGGGATCGGGTCCGTGCATCTGGTCTCCTTGGATGGGCCGGGCTAGAGCGCCGGGAAGTAGCAGGCGCTCATGTCGATGGGGTGATCTGGGCAGTTGGGCAGATAGAACTGCCAGCCCGCATCGGAGAAGGCGCGCAGTTCGGTTTCGACAAACTTGATGGCGAGGCTCAGGGCCTGCAGGCTGTCGATGCCGTAGATAAAGGTCTTGTCGCTCAGCCCCGCCAGCTTCACCTTGCAGCGCCAGTCACCGCTGGCGGACCTGGGATCCGGCTCGGGGGCCTTGATGGCGATCTTGAGGGTGAGCTGTTCCCCTTCGGTGCTGATGGCGTCGAAGCGGGCGGTAACGATGGCGTTTTTCATCTGGCGATTCCTTTTCCGTGGTACAGCCCCTGCGGTTGCGGGTGGCTGGCGTTCCTGATGGCTGATGAGGTGAAAACTGGACTCAGGACGGCCAGCGTAAATGAACTTGTGAGTTGAAACAATGTGATATGCGTGACCGGGTGAGGGGGCTTTCGCTACTGTGAGCGAGCGCAGTGGCGGGAGTAGCAACGCGCTGGCCACCGGTGGTGGCCGAGAGGCTGACGGGCTGCCAGATGTAAAGGATTGTTGGCTGTGGCCGCAGATTTTTCTGCGCTGACGATGAGGGCGTGTGATTCCTCTTGAGGCAGAATATCTCCCCCCTGTTTGACGTTGAAGTACAGGAGTCTCCGTGGCGCTTTCGGTAACCCAGCTTTATGAAGTGATGGCCCAGCTGCCAGATCCCGTCTTTATCCTCAGTGAAGATGGCTATTACGTGGAATATATCGGCGGCATGGAGCAGCAATCCTATCACGATGGCAATCCGCTGGCGGGCAAGCAGCTGGCCGATGTGCTGCCACCCGAGATGGCCATATGGGTCAAGGCGCAGGTAGCCGAGTCGCTGGCGAGCGGTCAGGTGCGGGTGGTGGAGTATGAGCTCTCCGCTGCCGAGGTGGGGGGGATCAATGCTGCCGCTGGGCCGCAAGGGATACAGCGTTTTGAGGGCAAGATTGCGCCGCTGCCCTCCCTCTATGACGGCAAGCGGGCGGTGGCCTGGGTGACCCGCAATATCACTCGCCAGTACGAGTTGCAGCAGCGGCTGCTGCGCCAGAGTGAAACCGACCAGCTGACCGGCCTCCATAACCGCCGGTTCTTCTTCGAACACTGCCAGCCGCTGCGGGCAGGGGAGGCGCCCTGCGGCCTCATCATGCTCGACATCGATCACTTCAAGCAGATCAACGATCGTTACGGCCATCAGCAGGGAGAGCGAGCCTTGCAGCGATTCAGTGGCTGCATCGATGCCCTGTTGCGGGCGGACGATCTCTTTGTGCGCAGCGGTGGCGAGGAGTTTCTGATCCTGCTACCGCGGATCGATGAAGCCGGTTTGCAGCAGATGGCGGAGCAGATCCGTGCCGCCGTCGAAGCATTGCCTGCTGATCCGGTCGCCATAACGGTCATTATGGGTACAACTCTGGTGCAGCCGGAGGAGGAGATCAATCAGGCGCTGGCCCGGGCCGACGAGTGGCTCTATCGGGCCAAGCGGGCAGGCCGCAATCGGGTGGCGCACTGCCCGGCAGGTTGAGAGTGCCACCCCGGTCGCTGTCGGAAATAGCCTGCGCTTTTACCCTGCATAAATTGGCTGACATCACTGTCAATTAGTAGAAAAGTTGGCCGTATTATTTAACTCATATTCCACAGCTTAAGGTGTTAATATTATCGGCCTGATCGCTGGTCTTATTTATGTTGTTGGGCAACAGCATGAGGTTTTATCGGTATGTTATCAAACAGGCTTGAATCTGGTTTTGGGTGACGAATGTGATACATCCTGTTGTCTTTTGAAACATTCCGATTCAAACAGTCATGAATTATTAACCTTGACCCGGATAGCGATTTCAACGATGGTAGCGTGGCAGCTCCGTTTCTCTCCGGTGGCCCAGTTGGTCGCTGGCGGCGTTGTTTTTTTCATGTGCAGGGCGATATGCAACGACATATCTCCAGCCTGTTATTCGGGCCAATAAAAATAATGATGACAGATTAATAAGGTATATATTGCAATGAGTGTTTCTATTGCTGAAAAGAGTAACCCTGTTTCAAAATTGAAATGGGAGAAAAGCGATTCGGTATGGACCATGGGCCTATATGCCACTGCTGTCGGTGCCGGTACGTTATTTCTCCCTATTACTGTTGGCAGTAATTCCCCGGTTATTTTGCTGTTTATTTTATTGCTGGCTTTTCCGCTTTCTTATTATTCCCACCGTGCATTGAGCCGCTTTGTGCTCTCCAGCTCCCATCGGGAAGGGGATATCACCCATGTGGTGGAGGAGCACTTCGGTGCCAAGGCGGGCAAGCTGCTGATGCTGGTCTATCTGATGGCCTTCTACCCCATCATTCTGGTCTACAGCATCTCCATCACCAATGCGATCCAGAGCTTCGTGGTCCACCAGCTGGGGGATGCCGAGCTTCCGCGCGGCTTGCTGGTGCTGGGGGTGATGCTGGGCCTGCATCTGGTGCTGCTGGCTGGCAAACAGATCGTGGTGTCGGCCATCAGCGTGCTGGCACTGCCGATGGTTGCCTTTCTGATTGGCCTCTCCATCTATCTGCTGCCCCAGTGGAGCCTCTCCTATTTCAGCGAGAGTCAGGCGGTGGATTGGCGTGACCCGGCGTTCTGGAAATCCCTCTGGCTGATCGTGCCGGTGATGGTCTTCTCCTTCAGCCATGCACCTATTATTTCCTCCTTCAGCGCGGCGCAGAAGAAGCGTTGCCAAGAGAGTGCCGATCTGCGCGCCAAGCGGATCATCAAGTACAGCAGTATGCTGATTTGCGGCAGCGTGCTCTTTTTCGTGGTGAGCTGCGTGATGAGTCTGAGTCAGGCCGAGATGGCGCTGGCCCGCACCGACAATATCTCGGTGCTGTCGGCGTTGGCGAACAAGTTTTCCAATCCGCTGATCGCCTATGTGGGGCCACTCATCGCCATTCTGGCCATGTCCAAATCTTTCCTAGGCACCTCCATGGGGGTGAGCGAGGGGACGGTGAGCATGGTGAGCGGTGCCTGTCAGGGGCTGGGGCTCTCCCTCAAGGAGTCGACCATCGCCCGGGTGTCATCGGTGATCCTGTTTATGGTGACCGCCGTCATCACCTATCTGAACCCCAACGTGCTCGACATCATCGAGCGCGTCAGTGGCCCGCTGATCGCGGTGATCCTGTTTCTGCTGCCAGCCTGCTCCATCTATCGCTTGCCCGCACTCAAGCGTTATCGCGGGCCGAGTACCCTTTTTGTGTTGGTGATGGGGCTGCTTGCCATCTCGGCCCTTATCTACGATCTGCTTTGACCGGGCGGTATCCCGCACAAATCAAAAAGGGCGACCATCTGGTCGCCCTTTTTCTGTGCATCGGGGTTAGCCGAGCAGGCCGCTGGCGCTCTGGCCCGCCATCAGCAAGCCGATGGCCAGCACGCTGAACCAGACCAGGGTTGCGCTTACCAGCAGATAGCCGCTGGCGATGAACAGACCGTCCCGCTGCAACATGCCGGTGGCAAGCAGCAGGATGGCCCAGGCAGGCATGGCGTTGGTGAACGGGATGGCGCCCAGGGGCAGCATCAGCAGCAGGGCAGCCAGCATGATCAGCAGGCCGTTGCAGCGGTTGACCGTGTTGCTGCCGGTCAGCACCAGCAGGCGCGGGCGGATAACGCGATCGACCCGGGCCAGCAGATCCGCCCCCTTGTGAAGGGTCGGCTTGAGCTGGTCGGCAGCGAAGCGGCGCTCCATCAGCATGGCGGGCAGCCAGGGCACCCGATTGAGGGTGATGCCGATACCGATAAAGAGGATCAGCAGGCCAAACGGGGTGCTGACCCCGGGAATGGAGACCGGCAGCAGGAAGGGGACGGTGAGCAGCACGCAAAACAGCAGCATGCCCTGCTCGCCCACCAGCGCGAGCATCTGGCGCAGGCTGATGTGGCTTTCGTCGATGGCATGCGCGGTAGCCCGCAGGGTATCCGCGAGGGTAGTTGTGGGGTCGTTGAGTTGCGCGGCAACCATTCCCTGATGTCCTTTTGAGTAGTGATAACGGGCCCCGATGACCCGATTTGGCGCCAGCATACGTGGCAGAGGTTAACCGTCGATGAATGGTGGCAGGGGCGCATAGCGGCGCCAGTGGGGCGGCTCGGCAGAGGTTCCGGCGAGAGGGAAATCCCGCGATGAAAGTGATCCGGTACAGCCGCCGTTTAGGATGGGCCTAGGACGCCTCTGGTATGCTTTCTGCACAATCACACAGGGAGCAGGGGATGATGATGAAGAGAGCCGGGATAGTGATTATGGGGCTGTTGCTGCCACTGGGGCAGGCCTGGAGTAGCGAGGCCGCGACCACATCCGGTTGGCAGGTGACGCCATTTTTCGGCTACAGCTCAGCCATCGACTTCGAGAAGAGTGACGATGTGGTGCAGCCGGTGCCGCTTTCTGCATCGTTTGATTCACTGCAGGGACAGGGCTCCGGCAGCTGGGGCCTCTTTATCAGCAAGGAGGTGGATGATCCCGGCATGATCGAGCTGCTCTACAGCCACCAGTCCACCACCCTCTCTCCCGACCAGCCTGACCGCCTGACGGTGGACATCCTGCACTTTGCCGGTGCGCTGACCCTCTCTGACAACCTGATGGCGCCCTACATCGGCGCCGGGATCGGGGTGACCCGATTTGCCGCCTACGACAGCGAGGTGACCCCTTCCATGTCGCTGGCGCTCGGGGTGCAACCGCGCCTCGCCGAGCATCTGGCCCTGCGGGCCGAGGTGCGCGGTTATGGTTCGCTGGTCAACGACAACAATCAGTTTCTCTGCAACCCGGAGCAGTGCGTGTTCAAGGTGCGCGGGGAGCTGGTAACCCAATGGCAGGCCAATATCGGTCTTACCTTCCGCTTTTAGGCGGGGGGATTTCCCACATGAAACAAGGGCCCTTGGGCCCCTGTTTCAGCAGCAATGTTCCGCCGTGATCGGCAATCCACCGATAGCTCTTTACGCCTCTTTATTAGTCGGCGTCGCCCATACCGCGCAGTTTCTACCCGCCTCCTTGGCGCCATAAAGCGCCTGATCCACCCGTTTGAACAGCGAGACGGCCGGCTCCTTGGGCTCGCGGATCCCCACTCCCAGGCTGACCGTCATGGTATGGGCCGGGTCGGGGGCTATGGTGCGGGTCGCAGTGAGCAGGGTGTTGGCCAGTTGCTGCAGCTCGGCTTCGTGGGCGACGGGCAGCAGCAGGGCAAACTCTTCACCCCCGACACGGGCCGCCAGCGCACCGGGCGGGCAGTGCTGTTCCAACAGCTCGCCAAACTGTTGCAACACCCGATCCCCGATATCGTGGCCGTAGTTGTCATTGATCCCCTTGAAGTGATCGAGATCCAGCAGGATGAGGGCGTGGCAAATCCCCTGCTCCAGAAACAGCTGCTGATGAAAGTAGCGCCGGTTTGGCAGCCGGGTCAGATCGTCAAACAGCGCCTGTTGTCTGAGCTGGGTATTGATGTGGAAGAGGTGGTGCATGGTGCTCAGGATGCCGATGCTGCTGAGCAGGATGCCGCTGGAGCGCAGCAGATCCTCGGCATAGATGGCGAGCCAGAGTGGCTGCGCCACCAGCTCATCCATGATGTCGGCGGTGGCCCCCATGATCCACAACATCAGACCGCAGGAGAGCATGCGGTAGGTATGGGTGGGCAGGTGGGCGCACTGCACCACCCAGAACAGGAACAGCATTGTGAGCCAGTTGATCACCTCGAAGCCAAAGCTGACGGCGTAAAAGCGCTCGTAGGGGAAGTGGGGCAGCAGCAACAGATGAAGGGCCATGATGGCCAGCATCACTATCCCCAGCAGCGCGATGTGGGCGCGATGCTCCCGGTCGAGGTGACGGTAGTGGGAGAGGCTGATGTCGAGACGATCGAACTGCATGGTGTTCCTCGGATTGGGCCGCCATCAGGTTGCAAACAAGGGGCTGTGTAATGGCATGCCGTGGTCGGATAACAGGAAACGGCTGGTCTGTCAGTGTAAACGAGCGGACCCGCAGCGCGCGATATCGATGACGTCAGCTTGTGGGCTGGCTCAGGGTTTGCGCACTTCTGGTGCGCGACGTATCGCCTGCCCTGCGACAGGGCGACCCTGGGCAGGTTAGCGCAGCTCATGCGCCAAATTGGTGCGTTGATGATGTATGATCTTTCTAATGCAATGATTTAAAAGGATTTAAATTTATGGCCCGCTTTATGCTTTTTAGATGTCAGACGGCCTCTTGCGGTCATCGGCGGCAGATGCAGTGATGAGGAAGTGGCAAGAGGCATCCCCGTGCAGGGCGCGGGTGTGATTCTGGCGGGTTGCAGCAACACCTTGCGGTTCGCCACAGATTCAATCAGGGAAACGGAGCCGGTCTTGTACCGGTACGACAGGGAAGGAGAGTGCTCTATGGTCAAAAAATGGATGATGGCGGGTCTGACGATGTTGCCTGCCTTGCTGGTTACCCCAAGTTGGGCCGAAGAGGTCGCTCAGGTACAGGCGGCGGTGGCGCCGGTTGCCGCCATGACAATCAACAAGGGTGACAACACCTGGATGCTGCTCTCGGCGGCGCTGGTGATCCTGATGTCGATCCCCGGTCTGGCCCTCTTCTACGGTGGTCTGGTGCGGGCCAAAAACATGCTGAGCGTGCTGATGCAGGTCTTTACCCTGTTCTGCCTTATCTGCGTGCTCTGGGTGATCTACGGCTATTCGCTGGCCTTTACCGAGGGGGGCAATTTCTATGGCTCCTTCAGCAAGGTGCTGCTCAAGGGGGTGACCCCTGACTCCATCGCCGCCACCTTCAGCAAGGGTGTCGGGATCAGCGAGCTGATCTATGTGGTGTTCCAGGGGGCCTTTGCCGCCATCACCTGCGGCCTTATCGTGGGGGCGTTTGCCGAGCGCATCAAGTTTGCCGCCGTGCTGCTCTTCTCGGTGATCTGGTTCACCTTCGCCTATATCCCGCTGGCTCATATGGTGTGGTACTGGGCGGGTCCGGATGCCTATACCGGCGCCGAGGCTGCGGCCACAGCGACCGCCACTGCCGGTTATCTGTTCCAGCATGGTGCGCTGGATTTTGCAGGCGGCACAGTGGTGCACATCAACGCCGCCGTGGCGGGTTTGGTGGGTGCCTATCTGGTGGGCAAGCGTCTGGGCTACGGTCGTGATCCCATGACCCCCCACAGCCTGACCATGACCATGATCGGCGCCTCCCTGCTCTGGTTCGGCTGGTTCGGTTTCAACGCGGGCTCCGCGCTGGAAGCCAACGGTATCGCCGCACTCGCCTTTATCAACACCTGGGTGGCGCCGGCTGCGGCAGCTCTCTCATGGACGCTGGCCGAGTGGGTGATGAAGGGACGTCCCTCCCTGCTGGGGGCCGCCTCTGGTGCGGTGTCCGGTCTGGTGGTGATCACCCCGGCAGCCGGTTTCGTCGGTGTGGGCGGTGGTCTGGTGATGGGCCTTATCAGTGGCGTGGCGGGTCTGTGGGGTGTCCACGGTCTCAAGCGCCTGCTGGGTGCCGATGACAGTCTGGACGTGTTTGGCGTACACGGGGTGTGCGGTATTCTCGGCGCCCTGCTGACCGGTGTTTTTGCCAGCCCGGATCTGGGCGGTACCGGGGTGTGGGACTATGTCACCAATCAGGTGGCCGAGGGGTACTCCATCCTTGGACAAGTGAAGATCCAGGCCATCGGGGTCGGTGTCACTCTGCTCTGGTCCGGTGCCGTGGCGGCGATTGCCTTCAAGGCGGTCGACATGCTGGTGGGTCTGCGGGTGAATGGCGATGCCGAGCGGGAAGGGCTGGATGTCACCTCCCACGGCGAGAAGGCTTACAGCATGTAATCCCGAATGCCAGACAACAAAAAACCGCCGGAACCGGCGGTTTTTTTATGACTCTAAAGCTGCAAAGCCTGAGTTCACACGCTTAATTCACGACGGCCACGTTGATGCTGCCATTGCCCTGGGTCATGCGCACGCGAGCACCCGGGGTGAAGGTGGGGCTGGCTTTCTGCACGACCACGATGGCTTCGCCATTCTCTTTCTTGATCTCCAGCTCGACGCCGTCGACCTGATTCATCTTGTTGCCGATGGCGTTGCCTGCCGCTGCACCGGCGATGGCGCCGCCTGCGGCTGCGATGTCGCGTCCGGTGCCGCCACCGACTGTGCTGCCCAGCAGGCCGCCGACTACGGCGCCGCCAATGGTGCCAATCAGGGAGTTCTCATCGGCCTGAATCTTCACCGGGCGGGTGGAGATGATGGTGCCGTAGCTGACGGTCTGCACCTGTTTGGCGCGGTCTTTGGTGTAAACATCGCCAGAGTAAACGTCACTGTTGGCGCATCCGGTGATGGTGGTTGCTGCCAGCAGGGCAATAAGGGTCATACGCTTCAACATGGTGGGCCTCCTGGGCTGCACGTAATTTGAACAATCCGGTTGATGAGTGAACTTTACTCCAACCCCGTCACACATGAAATCGGCAAAATGTAACCAATTATGCGTTCTGTAACCGGTTTTGTCCTTGAATCGCAGCTGTACCGGAGAGGGTTTTAACCAGCAGCAGACGGTCTTCTCCGGGGCCGAAATAGTCGGCTATTTCCGCCTGCAATGTGTAACCGAGCCGGTAGTAGAGGCGCTGGGCCGGATTGGCCGGATCGACCGTGAGCCGCAGTTCGCTGATCTGCAGCGCCTGCTGGTTGGCCTCCATCTGGCGCATCATTCGCTCGGCCAGACCGAAACCGCGCGCCTCGGGCAGTACCGCCAGCGAGAGTACCCAGCCTTGCGACCGCTCCTGACCGAATCCCCCCAGCACATAACCCACCAGCTGCCCCTCGTATTCGGCCACCAGCAACAACTCGGGCCACAAATCCATCGCCTGACGGAAGAAGAAGGCGGGATAGACATCTTCGCCAAACACCTTGGCATCGATCTGCCAAATGGCGTGCATGTCATTGTGGGTGGCGGGGCGTAGCAGGGGCGGGTTGTGGTGCATCAGGACTCCATTGGCAGCAAACGGATCGGCAACGCCGCTGACCTTGGGGTCAACGGCAAAAAAGGAGTCATAGGGTAGTAGTCATCCCCTGCCGGATGCAAGGGATTGGCGGTTATGGCGGCAGGGGGCGGCTCTGGGGCAGTTTGGGCGCTTTGCGCAAGCCGTCGAGCAGATGGCGGAGGGTGAGCCAGGGGTGGCGCAGCAACATGCGCGGGCCGCTCCACTTCATCACCTGCTGGATCTGTTTGCGCATCGCCGGTGCGTAACAGTGGATATTGCAGTTGGCGCAGGTGGGTTTGTGGCCGTGGCCATAACGGCAGCGACGAAGGCGCTGATGGGCGAAATCCCGCAACTGGCGACAGTGGCGGCAATGGGGATCCTGATGATGGTGCTGGCAGTAGAGGCGGATCATGGCGCTGACCGTCTGCTGCTCGCGCATGAGTCTGGGGTGGTCACTCGCCTTTTTGCTGGCTGCGGCGTGTGAGCCCCGGGCTGGGCTGGCATGATGACTTTTCATGGCCGCCATTCTCCTGACCTGCTCGTTTTGGGTGTTGATACAGGTCAAAAGGGGGGATAAAAAACAGGGCCCGCAGGCCCTGTGTCATCAGATGAGGCTGGTTGCCTGCTCCAGCCAGGCGAGATCTTCGCCCTCGAGCAGCGGGCTCAGGCGGCGGAACACCTCGACATGGTATTCGTTGATCCAGCGGAATTCTGCCGGGCTCAGCAGGCTGCGGTCGATCAGGCGGGTATCGAACGGCACATAAGTCAGACGCTCGAAGCCCAGCATCGGCAGCTCGCCAACTTGTTCCAGCTCGGTCACCACCACCAGGTTCTCGCAACGGATGCCAAAGCCATCTTCACGGTAGTAGCCCGGCTCGTTGGAGAGCACCATGCCCGGTTGCAGGGCGACCATGCTCCCTTTCGGCGCGATGCGCTGGGGCCCTTCGTGGACACTCAGGAAGTGGCCGACGCCGTGGCCGGTGCCGTGGTCGTAGTTGTAACCGGCTTGCCACAGCGGCATGCGGGCCAGCACATCGAGCTGGATACCGGCGGTGCCACGGGGGAAGCGGGCCTGATCAAGCGCGATATGGCCCTGCAGAACCCGGGTAAACATCGCCTTTTGCTCGTCGCTCACCTCACCCACCTTGATGGTGCGGGTGATGTCGGTGGTGCCATCCATATACTGGGCGCCGGAGTCGAGCAGATAGAGGCTGTCCTGACCGAACGCACGCGGAGTGCCGTTGGTGTGGTGGTAGTGGCACATAGCGGCGTTGGGGCCGAGCGCGGAGATGGTATCGAAGCTCGGCTCGACGTAGTGCTCCTGCTCGCGGCGGAACGCTTCCACCTGATCGGCCAGGGTGCCTTCATCCACCCCCTCGAACTCGCCGGAGGCGACCAGCCGATCCAGCCAGGCGAGGAAGCGGGTCATGGCCACGCCATCACGCAGGTGAGCGGCACGCATACCGGTCAGCTCGATTTCGTTCTTGCACGCTTTCGGCAGCATGGTGGGGTCTTGGCCAGCCACCAGAATGGCACCCGCCTCTTCCATGACGAGCTGGGTCCAGGCGTTGGCGCTGTCCGGATCGGCCAGCACCTTCTGCTGATCTTCACCGATGCGCTGCAACACGTCGCCCAGCTTGTCGATGGGGTAGACAGAGACATCCTGCCCAACGTGTTGGGTAAAGGCGAAGCAGTCAATTTTGTCGGTATCGACGAAGAAATCCATGCTGGTGTTGGCGTAGAGCACCGCAAAGCCCAGCACCACCGGCAACCGGTCGATGTCGCGGCCACGCAGGTTGAGCAGCCAGTTGATGGGCTCGGCCTGGGTCAGCAGCACCGCATCCAGCCCGCGCTTGCGCAGGTCGGCCGCCAGCTGTTCACGTTTGGACTGGCTGGACTGGCCTGCCAGCTCCTCGCTGTAGAGGATGACCGGGCTCTTGGTCGGCTCCGGGCGATCGCTCCAGTTCAGGTCGATGGGGTTCTGCTCGACGCGGATCAGCTCGATACCGCGATCGGCCAGCACGGCCTTGGCATTCTTGTACCAGGTCAGGCTGTGCAGGCGGGCATCGAAGCCGACCCGGGAGCCTGACGGCAGCTGTTCGGCCAGCCATTGCACATGAGGATTTTCAATGAGGTGGAGGAATTCGAACAGTTCGGCGGGGGTTTGCATCCGCGCCTGCACCGTATAGCGACCATCGACAAAGAGGGCTGCTCGCTGGGCCATGATGATGGCGACGCCGGCAGATCCGTTGAAACCGGTGATCCAGTCAAGCCGCTCGGCATAGGCGGGGATGTACTCGCCGAGGTGCTCATCATCGTGGGGGACGATAAATGCGTCCAACTCCTGCATGGCCAGCTCGGCCCTGACTTGGGCGACGCGGGTTTCAATTATCTCGAAATTATTCATGTCGTTAGTGCCAGATGGTTGCTATATGAGTGTTCAGTTTTTATGGCCGCTGGCCAGGATCCGCTTGATCGACTGACCCGCTGCTTCGATATGCTGCCTGAGCAGCACCACCGCCTCGTGCTTGCGCCGGGCGCGGCACAGTTCCAGCAATTGGGCGTGTTCACGCTCCGCCTTGTCCACGCCGTCGCTGGCAAACAGCAGCTCGAAGCGGACATAGCGGTCACAGCTCAGATTGATCTGGGCGATCAGTTCAAGTGCCTGGGGGCGACCGGCTGCCTGATAGAGGGTGGCGTGAAAGCTGTGGTTCAACTCGGCCCAATGTTCGATCTGGGTGCCTGACTCCAGGGCGTGATCAAACTGGGCGAGGATCGCCTCCGCTTGCGCGAAGGTGGCTTCCGTCATCTTGTCGACGGCGTGAAACAGGGTATCGGCTTCCAGCAGCGCTCGCAAATAAAAGAGCTCTTCAATGGCCGAGGCGTCCAGCATGGTGACCACGGCGCCGCGATGGGCTTCGAACTTCACCAGCCCCTGCGCTTCCAGCTGCATCAGGGCTTCGCGCACCGGAATGCGGCTCACGGCCAGCTCTTTGGCAATGGCATCCTGACGCAAGGGGGCGCCAGCGGGGAACTCCCCACGGAGGATCCGGCCACGGAGGTTTTCCATCACCATCTGGGTTCGGGTCTTGTAGGGTGGGGTCATGGTCGGGTCACGATTGGGCGTTACAGAATTGTATATTGTATAAAGTTTGGCTGAATCTAACCTGTCACAATGGGCAAAGGCAAGGTTTTGGCCCCTTTAACGGGGGCGATGGCAGCGTGCGGGGCTCCACAAAAACAAAAATGCCGGTCAGCGTGGCTGACCGGCATGATGTCACTGATACGAAGCGAGCCTGTTACAGCTGCGGGCCTGCCGCAACCAGACGTTTGCCTTCGTCGTTATCGGTGAAGCGCTCGAAGTTCTTGATGAAACGGCCTGCCAGATCGACGGCCTTGGCATCCCACTCGGCCTTGTCGGCGTAAGTGTCGCGCGGGTCGAGGATCGCCGGGTTCACATCGTGCAGCGCGGTCGGGATCTCCAGATTGAAGATCGGCAGCACCTTGGTCTCGGCCTTCTCGATGGAGCCATCCAGGATGGCATCGATGATAGCGCGGGTATCCTTGATGGAGATGCGCTTGCCGGTGCCGTTCCAGCCGGTGTTGACCAGATAGGCCTCTGCACCTGCCGCTTCCATCCGTTTCACCAGCTCCTGACCGTACTTGGTCGGGTGCAGGGAGAGGAAGGCTGCGCCGAAGCAGGAGGAGAAGGTCGGAGTCGGCTCGGTGATGCCGCGCTCGGTACCGGCCAGTTTGGCGGTGAAGCCAGACAGGAAGTGGTACTTGGTCTGCTCCTTGGTCAGTTTGGAGACTGGAGGCAGCACGCCGAAGGCGTCGGCAGTCAGGAAGATCACCTTGGTGGCGTGACCTGCCTTGGAGACCGGCTTGACGATGTTGTCGATGTGATAGATGGGGTAGGAGACGCGGGTGTTCTCGGTCTTGGAGCCATCATCGAAGTCGATGGTGCCATCGGCAGCAACGGTCACGTTCTCCAGCAGCGCATCGCGACGGATGGCGTGGTAGATGTCCGGCTCGGCCTCTTCGGAGAGCTTGATGGTCTTGGCGTAGCAGCCCCCTTCGAAGTTGAACACGCCGTGGTCATCCCAGCCGTGCTCGTCATCGCCGATCAGCTGACGCTTGGGATCGGTGGAGAGGGTGGTCTTGCCGGTGCCGGATAGGCCGAAGAAGATGGCGACGTCGCCGTCCTGACCCACGTTGGCGGAGCAGTGCATGGAGGCAATGCCGCGCAGGGGCAGGAAGTAGTTCATCATGGAGAACATGCCCTTCTTCATCTCGCCACCGTACCAGGTGCCACCGATGAGCTGCATCTTCTCGGTCATGTTGAAGGCAACAAAGTTCTCGGAGTTGAGACCCTGCTCCTTCCAGTTCGGGTTGGTGCACTTGGCACCGTTCATCACCACGAAGTCAGGCTTGAAGGTTTTCAGCTCTTCATCGCTCGGACGGATGAACATGTTTTTCACGAAGTGTGCCTGCCAGGCCACCTCGGTGATGATGCGCACGGCCAGGCGGGTATCCGGGTTGGCACCGCAGAAACCGTCGACTACAAACAGGCGCTTGCCGGAGAGCTGTTTGGTGACCAGCCCTTTCAGATGTGACCACACTTCCGGGGTAATGGCTTTGTTATCGTTTTTACCCTGGTCAGACCACCACACAGTATCCTGGGTAGTGGCATCTTTGACGATATATTTATCTTTCGGGGAGCGACCGGTGAAGATACCGGTGTTGACGTTGACGGCGCCCAGCTCGGTCACCACACCGCGCTCGAACCCTTCCAGGTCAGGGCGTGTCTCTTCGGCGAAAAGCTGCTCGTAAGAGGGGTTGCGAACGATTTCTTGGCTGTTTTTGATGCCGTACTGGTCCAGTCCTAATTGTTGGGCCAGGGTGGGTTCTGCCACGATTGTCATTGTATTCTCCTGGGTTCAGAGGTTGGTAGGGTTCTATCTGACGGTCATCCTATCACTTAGGTGGTAGAGTTTAGCGATCGCCATCAAACTTTATAAAATAGGGTATTTTTTTGTTATTAAAGTTAAAGGCGGGTTTTGCCCGCCTTTAATTAGTGTAACTGGTTTGCATCATTGCCGGGAGCCCTGCTGAACAGGGTTTCGACATCGATCCCATTAAATTGGTACTGGGCGCCGCAATAATCACAGTGCATGTCGATCTTGCCGAGCTCCTGCACCATCTCCATCACCTCTTCCTTTTCTATCTGCAACAGGGCCCCTTCGCAGCGCTCGCGGGAGCAGGTGCAGCGGAACTCGACCGCCTGCGGATCGAACACCCGCACCTTGTCCTGATGGTAGAGGCGGTAGAGGATCTCTTCTGCCTGCAGGCCGAACAGCTCTTCATCCTTGATGGTGCTGGTGAGCTGGGTCAGGTGATCGAAATCGTTGCTGTGATCCTCGCTCTGGGCGGGCAGCTCCTGCAGCATGATGCCGGCAGCGCGCGGCGCACCTTCGTGGTAGCCGGTGCGGATCCACAGCTTGGTCGCCAGCTGTTCGGAGCGGGCGAAGTAGTGCTCCAGGCAGCCCGCCAGAGTATCGGCGTCCAGCGCGATGATGCCCTGATAGCGCTCGCCCTGCTCCGGGGTGATGGTGATGATCAGCTGGCCGTTGCCAATCAGGCTCTGCAGCTTGCCATCGCTCGGCAGCTCGCCTTCATAGCGGGCCACGCCGCGCAGCTGCTGGTTGTTGTCACCATTGATCACGGCCAGACGCACCGGGCCATCGCCCTGCAGTTGCACCGTGATGGAGCCTTCAAACTTGAGGGTGGCGGTCAGCAGGCTGGTGGCGACCAGTAGCTCGCCCAGCAGTTTTTGCACCTGCACCGGGTAGTTCTGGGCTTCCACTACGTGGCGGTAGGTGTGATCCAGCTGGACCAGCTCGCCACGCACTTCGTACTCTTCAAACAGATAGCGATACAGCAGATCTTGGTTGCTCATCATGTATTCCTGGCTTTTCGGTGAGGTAAATCGGGCGGGCTGGGGTTGATGCCAGCCCGGTATCAAATCGGGGTCGGTCAGTACTGTTTGACCTTGAGCAACTGGCGTCGCTCCTGCTTGTCGGGGCGGCGCTCGGGGCTGGGGGCAAACTGGCTGTTGAAGCGGCGCGCCTCGCTGTTCTCGGCCCGTTTTTTCAGGCTCTCGGCGGTCTCTTCATAGAGCTGCTGGGCCAGCGGGGCCGATTTGCGCTGCTCGCTCAAGGCCAGCACCCGCACTTCGCGTTCATCCTGCCCCTGCCAGAAGCGGATCAGTGCCCCCACTTCCACCTGTTTGCCCGGTTTGCTGCGCTGACCATTGTAGTGCACCTTGCCCCCGTCGATCTGATCCCGCGCAATGGAGCGGGTCTTGTAGAAACGGGCCGCCCACAGCCACTTGTCGAGACGAACCTCGAGGGCACTTTCTGCATGATTGGGCATGAACAGGCTCCATAACGGGGAAAAGAGGTGGTCGATTATACCAGAGCACGGGGTCGGGATAGAAACCGGGCAGCCGCCGCGCGGGGCGCAAACCATGTCAAGGTGATGCAACATATGGGCAGTTTGCTGATTCACAAGGGAAAGCCGCTGCTTTATCGGGTATTCATGGGGCAGGGAGGGCCTTCATAGCGCGCATATAACACTGCCGCCCCGGTTGGGGGCGGCAGCGTTCACATCCATCGATCATGTCAGAGTCAGAAGTGATCGTGCTGATCCGGCTTCTTCTGGTCGTGTGGGCCTTCGCTGTGGGCGATGGCAGTGCGGATCAGATCAACCCCGGCGCGGATAATCAGCACCCCCATGTTGACCAGCTTGACGCAGACCCACATGAAGGTGATGAGCAGGATCAGCTTGAGCACGGTCTGGAACGCTTCCAGGAAGTTCTGCTCCAGCTGGGCGGTGAGGCCGTTGGCGCTGGTCATCAGCCAGGTGTAGACCTCGCGCACGAACGGGATGCGGCTTGGCATCTCCAGCACATCCAGTGCGGCAGGGAGCGCCTGGAAGATGACGATGCTGCCGAACAGGATCAAAATGACACCGATGGCGATGCCGAGGAAAAAGCCGAACTGTCTCATGGAGGGCTCCAGCGTTTGCTGCATGAAATTGAAGATAGCCGCCAATAGTAGGGAGTGCCCTGCTTCATCGCAATCTTCCGTGCTCCGCCTGCGCGGCGGGAACGGCGGCAATCCGGCCGCTACCGTTGCCCAACTATCTGATTTCTGGGAGGCTTGTCGCCATTGTGCATAGGGAAAGCAAATTGATGTCGAGAACCCACTTTTTACTCTTGCTGGCGCTGTTTGCCGCTCTGCCAGCCCTGAGTGCCGAACCGGCTGGCCCAACGGCAGCGGCCTGCGCCATCCGCCATCAGGATCAACTGCTGCTGGTGCAGGATCGCATCTCCTCCCGCTACAGCCTGAGCGGTGGCTATATAGATGGCGGCGAGAGCCCGCAGCAGGCGGCGCTGCGCGAGCTCTATGAAGAGACTGGCTTGCGGGGGGAGGTGGTGCAGGAGTTGGGCCGCTGGCAGCGGGCGCTTATCTTCGCCTGCCGCACGCTGGAACCGATTGTCGCGCAGCAAGACACTGCGTTTGTCTCCATCCTGAAGGCCCCCAATCTGGGCGGGGAGATCCTTAACGCTCGGCTGATCGCCATCGACCAGCTGCCCCGCGAGCAGCGCCGTTTCCCGGATCAGCTCGACTGGCTGCAATCCCGGCTTGATCAGGTGCCCGAGAGCGAGGTGCACTGGCAGGCCGATTTTGTGGCGCAGGGCAATGCGCTGCATCAGGCCGAGATCCCGCTGATGCAGCGGCTGCAGCAGTGGCTGGGGCCCGATGTGTGGTGGCTGTCGGTCAGCAATCTGTTTGGTTCAGGCGGCTTTCAGCTTGCCCTGATACCTTTGCTGCTCCCGCTGCTGGGGTGGCCACGGTTGCGCCAGCTGCTGTTCGCCATGCTGTGGCTTGGCTTGCTGGTGCAGGCGAGCAAGGAGGGAATTGGCTGGCCGCGCCCCTTCCATCTGCAACCGCTGCTGGCAACCCAGAGCGCGCAAGGCTTTGGCATGCCGAGCGGCCATACCGCTTCGGCCCTGCTGTTCTGGGGGGCGCTGCTTGGCTGGCTCTGGCCTGCCCGGCGCGGGCTGGCCTATTCGCTGGCCTTGCTGCTGGCGCTCACCACAGGTCTGGCGCGGGTCTGGCTCGGGGTGCACTTTATCTCCGATGTGGCGGTTGGCCTGCTGATTGGTGCCTTGCTGCTGGCGGTTCGCCCATACTGGCGGCTGGATCAGCGCGCTTCTGTCTGGGGCTTGCTGATCGCTGCGTCACT
The DNA here is from genome assembly GCF_040907945.1 of Aeromonas sp. s11. NCBI lineage: Bacteria > Pseudomonadati > Pseudomonadota > Gammaproteobacteria > Aeromonadales > Aeromonadaceae > Aeromonas > Aeromonas sp. s11. The sequence continues at coordinate 21,493 of NZ_JBFOCU010000035.1, forward strand.
GGTTTGCGCGGGTCTGAGCCAGTCGGCCCATCTGGCCGGGATCGGGCTGGCGGCTCTCGGGCTCTGGGTTGGCGGTTTGCTTACCCTGACCCGCGGCGGATATCCCCCCATTGTGACCGGCGCGGTCACCCTGGCGGGGGGCGCGGTGATAGGGGCGGGGCTCTGGGCGCTGCCGCTGCTGACCAGCAGTTCGCTGGCCATCCTGCTTGGTCAGTTTGTGCTCTTTTTCGGGCTGGGGCTCTGGTTGAGCGCTGGCCTCTGGTGGATACTCTCTTTCTTGAAATGCGACACACGACCCAAGGGCAACGGCTCTGACAAGGGAACTCTATGAACATGAAAAAAGTGGATTTGGCCAAGATAACCCTGGGGGTGCTGTTTCTCAGCATCCTGATTATCTCCTGTTTCCTGGTGCTGAAGCCCTTCCTGCCCGCGCTGGTGTGGGCCACCATGATCACCATCGCTACCTGGCCGCTGATGCTGATGGTGCAGCGGGTGCTGTGGGGCAAACGGTCGCTGGCGGCCCTCTTTATGACGCTGGTGCTGCTGCTGATGTTTGTCATCCCGCTCTTTATGACGCTGGCCAATGTTGCGGAGAAAGCGCCCATGCTGATCGAGCTGGGTACCCATATCAGCCAGTCGCCGCCGCCCGAGCTGCTCTGGCTGCAACAGATCCCGCTGGTTGGCGACAAGCTCTACGGCTTCTGGCAGCAAATTCTGGCGAGCGGTGGTCAGGTGCTGTTTGCCAAGCTGGCCCCCTACTTTGGCCAGACCGCCCGCTGGCTCGCCGCTCAGGCGGGCAATCTGGGGCTGCTGTTCGTTCACTTCCTGCTGACTGTCGGCATCTGCGGTGTGCTCTATCACTCCGGTGAAGTGGTGGCGACCGGCATTCGCCGCTTTGCCCACCGTCTGGCAGGGCAACGGGGCGACAACGCCACAGTGCTGGCCTCCCAAGCGATCCGTGCCGTGGCCATGGGCGTGGTGGTGACCGCGCTGGTGCAATCCTCGGTGGCCGGTGTCGGCCTGCTGATTGCCGGTATCCCCTACGCCATGGTGCTGGTGGTGGTGATGTTCCTGCTGATCGTCGCCCAGATCGGCCCCTTCCCGGTGCTGCTGGCCTGTATCGGCTACCTCTACTGGAGCGGCGACACCACCTGGGGCACCTTCCTGCTGGTCTGGTCACTGTTTGCAGGCACCATGGACAACTTCCTGCGCCCCTTCCTTATCAAGCGTGGCGCCAACCTGCCGCTCATCCTCATTCTGGTGGGGGTTATCGGCGGCTTGCTGGCAATGGGGATCATCGGTCTCTTTATCGGCCCGGTAGTGTTGGCGGTGGGCTACACCCTGCTGGATGCCTGGATCAAGGAAGATGACCAACCGGCGACTGCTGCTGTTGAATCGCCCAAGGCCGAGTGACGACAAGACGATTTAGCCACCATAGCTGATGCAAAGAGCCGCCCATAAGGGCGGCTCTGTTATTTGTGGTGATTCTGATTATGGCGATGGAGTCAGATTGGTTGATCCTCGCCAATCTGCATTCACCACATATGACCGCTCCATGTAGGTTCGATTAGCGAAGCGTAATCGGACGATCGAGATGCCGTTGTTCCGGTATTTCCGTGGATCAGCGGCATTTGGCAGAGGGGAAATATGGATGGCCGTTATAGCAGGGGAATTGCTTTACGCGAACGTCCGATTACGCCTTGCGGCTAATCGAACCTACGGACTAGGCGATCTTGTTCAATTCGTATTCTAGGCCTGCAAATGCCTCAGCAAAATACTGGGCTTGATTCTTTATGTTAAATATCGCGTTCTGTTCGTCAGGATGCTCTGGAAGCATAAAAATATTATCTAAGTGAGCAATCATGCTTTGAAATTTTATCGAGGCATCTTTGCATTCATAAGATGATAACCCAATAGATACTCCTTTCTCATAAATATCATGAACTATAGGTTTGTTTCTCTCGATAAACTGACATAACTCCTGAAATAGCACATCTGTGTCTGCGTGCAACTTAAATGCTTGCTCTAATTCAGCAAACAAATGTGATGCTTTAATAAGCGTGTCATTAACGAGCTGAATAAACGTCTCTTTAGATATTTCATTTTGATGATTGTATTTGGCTGTTGCTAAGTACATAGGGTTCCAGACAACATTTACCCCACCACCAATATCTTGCCCATTTTGAGAAAAAGGTTGAAAGTGTTCTTCAAGATCACGATCTATCCACTCTGATTTACACAGATAGTTATTATTGCATTCATCTTGATGAGTCGGATAAATAAACAACCAAACAACGTCTGCTGGTTTGTTTTTCCACGCGTATCTTGTGTGTTCACTTCGGTGATACCCGCACATTTTTATCTCTTCGTTTAAAGTGCGGATTATTGTAAGTAACTCAGCCTGACTATGTTCTTTAGACAATGTGATTCGTGCAGAATATCGCTTTGCACCACCATGACTGTTATCTGATATTTTATTGATGGTGTAATCTGGGATGATTTCAACTAGCTTTGCAAGACGACGTAAGTCGTTGTTCATTCCTGCGTTTACTTCTTGCTGAAAAGGTATAACAACTTTCCAAGCTTTGCCTGTATAGCTAATAGTATGCTTAGTTATTGCTTGCCAGTATGCAATGTTGTTATCGATGTCACACAAAACTATTAAAACAGGTAGTGAATGATTAAGCCAATATTCTAAGTGTTCCATTTCGCCACGGTAGACATAACCATCTTTTGTAGTTTCCTTAAACCAAGATGCACCTGATTTAATTTGCAATGCAATCAATCTTCCCGAGGCTAAATTTTCGTCAACTAGCTCAACTTGAGCATCTATCCCACAATCAACAATTGGCTGTTCCCGAAAAATGTATCCACATCTTTCGAAGAGTAAACCTGTGGTTTGAACCCCGATACGATCTGTTTGAGAGCTGCGACTATATTTCATTGCTTAATTTTTCCACTGATATCGAAAAACCATATAACTCCGCCTCGTCCTTCTTTCCATGAAAATTTATTTTCAATCACAACATCGCCGCCAATCTCAGGGGCTGAACGCGTTCGTGCAACATTCCCTTTTGGCTCTGGTTTTTCGCTGCTGAGCAAAAATACACTTTTGGGGCGGCAATGGAAAGCGCCATCTGGCCTACTTTTAATAAATCAATCAGTAGTGTGATCGGGGGCTATATATCAAAAAATCGAAGGAGTGCCGCGCCTTCTGTCACTGTCTCGGCCAGCAATTTGCTGACGGCGAACCCGACCGGGAGGAGGGCGGGCTTGCCACCCTCTGAGGCAGGTCACTGAATCGGGGGCGCTGGCGTGGTTAAATGGTCGGCTTACATCTTGCCGGATATTGCTGTGACCATGCCATCTGACCTTCAGCCGCTGCTCGCCTGGCCCGACTATCTGCAGGCATCCTGGCTGCGCTGCGCTCACCAGACCAGTGCCACCCTCTGGCATCCGCCCCACAGCGCCAAGGGGCAGACCTTGCAGAGCCTGCGCCAGCGCAAGCGCGACCTGCTCACCACCGGCGAGATGGCCCTCGAAGATCTCTACGAATTTATGGAGGGGCGCCCCTGCGCCCTGCTGCTCACCGACGAGAGCGGCTGCCTGCTGGCCCAGACCGGCCACCCCGACACCCTGCGCGAGCTGGCGGCGCTGGGGTTTGGCCCCGGCGCCTTCTTCAGCGAGGGGCGCATCGGCACCAATGCCATCAATCTGGCGGCGCTGGAGGGAGTGCCGCTCTGCGTCAGCGGCCCCCAGCACTTCAATCAGACCCTGCACCCGTGGCACAGCTGCGCTAGCCCGGTTTACAACAGCAATGGCCGTCAGGTCGCCATCATTGCTCTGATCTGCAAGGTGGAGGAGGCGAGCGCCGGCGATCTGGCGCTCACCGTCAGCGCCGGACGCGAGCTGGCCCATCTGCTGCAGATGGAGACCCTGATGCAGGAGTCCCAGCATCACCTGAGCGAACTTTACGCCTTGCTCGATGGCATGGATGACGGCGTGCTGGCTTGGGATCCGCAGGGTCGGTTGCGCTACCTCAATGCGCTGGCGGCCAACCGACTGCGGCTCGATCCCGCACTCTGTCTCGGCCAGCCGCTGGAGCAGCACCTGCTGTTGCCCCAGCGGTTGCAACTGGCTATCAGGGGGCAGACGCCGCTCAGCCATGTGGAGGTGACGCTGGAGCGGCTCGGCGCGCAGGAGGGGGAGTTTATCAATGCGCTGGTGAGCCTCAAGCCGCTGCCGGGGCCGGAGGGGGTCAGCTTTATCGCCCTGCTGCACCCGGTCGATCGGTTGCGGGCCATTCACCAGCTGCGCCAGACGGTGCCCGAGTTGTCGGCACTGGTGGGGGAGTCGAGTGCCATGCGCAAACTGCTGCGCTACGCCCGGCAGGCGGCCCAGAGTCAGGGGCCGATCCTGCTGCGCGGCGAGGAGGAGGTGGGCAAGGCTCAACTGGCGGAGGCGATCCACTTTGGCAGCGAGCGGGCCGCGGGGCCGCTCATTACCCTCAACTGCAAGGCGCTGCCGAGCGAGCGGATGGCACTGGAGCTGATGGGTTCCGACGAGGCGGGGCAGGAGCGGGCTGGCAAGTTCGAGCTGGCCCACGGCGGCACGCTAGTGCTGGAGCAGGTGGAGTGCCTCTCCGCCCCCATGCAGGCGGCGCTGCTGCAACTGCTCAAGACCGGCCGCATCCAGCGTTTCGATTCGGCCCGCATCCTGCCGCTCAAGGTGCGGATCATCGCCACCAGCAGCGCCCCGTTGGAGCAGTTGGTGCAGGAGGGGTTGTTTGGCCGCCAGCTGCTCTATGCCTTGCAGGCGTGCGAGCTGTGGCTGCCGGGATTGCGGGAGCGCGCGGCCGATCTGCCGGGCCTGATCAGCCAGCAGTTGGCGGCGCAGGGGCGCGAGCCGGTGCGCCAGTTCAGTCCGGCGGCCCTCGATTGTCTGCTCGCCTATCCCTGGCCCGGCAATCTGGGGGAGCTGCGCAGCGCCGTCGAGCATGCGCTGCTTCATGCCGGTCAGGGGCCGATCCCGCCGGAGGCGCTGCCTGCCGCCATTCGGCACGGCTATCAGCGGGTGGCAGACGAGGTGGTGGGGCAACCGCTGCTCACGCTGGCGGAGCTGGAGCGGCAAGCCATCTTGCGCTGCGCGCACGCCTGCAAGGGGCAGGTGAGCCAGATGGCCCAGCATCTGGGTATCAGCCGCACTACCCTGTGGCGGCGACTCAAGCTGCTCGAGATCGATCCCGCCGACTATCATGGCTGATGGCTATTGAGGCCGTTGCAAACCGGCCCGTAGAAAACGAAACGGCCCCGCAGATGCGGGGCCGTTTTTATTTGGCAAGGTTAGCTTTGGCGCGGTTACAGCCCCAGCTGGTGGGCGGTGACGATGGCCGCCAGTACATCCTCGGCAGTGACCTTGAACGGCATATTGTGGATGGTCTCGCCCTCGGCGGTGGAGGCTTTGGCCACCTCCATCAGGCGCGCCATATCCAGCTCCTTGACCCCCATCATATGCAGGTTGGTCGGCAGGCCCACCGAGCGGCAGAAACCCAGCACTGTCTCGATCTCCGCCATCGGGGCATTCTCCAGCACCAGCTGCACCAGGGTACCGAACGCCACTTTCTCACCGTGGTAGAGGTGGTGACACTCGGCCAGCTGGGTCAGGCCGTTGTGGATGGCGTGGGCGGCGGCCAGCCCGCTGCTCTCGAAGCCGATACCGCTCAGATAGGTGTTGGCCTCGATGATGTTCTCTACCGCCTTGGTGCAGAGTCCCTGTTCCACCGCCAGCTTGGCCTTGTAACCATCGGCCAGCAGGGTCTTGTAGCAGAGCTCGGCAATGGCCTGCGCCGCCAGCGTGGAGGCGCCACCGGCCATGGTCTGGCAACCGGAGACCTTGTTGGCGCGCGCCTCGAAGTAGGTGGAGAGCGCATCCCCCATGCCGGAGACCAAGAGCCGCACCGGGGCGCGGGAGACCACGCCGGTATCCATGATGACCATGTTGGGGTTGGTCGGGATCATCAGGTATTCGCTGAACTGCCCTTCCGGGGTGTAGATGACCGCCAGCGCGCTGGTGGGGGCATCGGTGGAGGCGATGGTGGGCACTATGACCACCGGCACCTTCTGGTAGAAGGCGACCGACTTGGCGGTATCCAGCGTTTTGCCGCCGCCGATGCCGATGATGACGTCAAACGGGGTCTGCTTGCAGCGGGCCAGCAGGCGGTCGATCTCGGGGCGGGAACACTCGCCGTTGAAGCAGTCGAACTCCGGCTTGATCCCCGCGCCGTGGAAGCTGGTGGCCACGGTATCACCGACCAGCTTGGTGACGAAGGCGTCAGCCAGGATCAGCGGCTTGCTACCGAGCGCTTTGACGTAGTTGCCGATATTGGCGAGGGCCCCGTTGCCTTGTACGTATTTGCTGGGGCTGATGATAATGCGGTCCATATTCTATCCCTCTCTTTATGAATTAAGAATCGGGGCGAAGGGGCGGCAGTGCCGGGGACGCCTTCATCTTGAACGAAGCTGCACAGGTTCAGCGAGCGAGTGCAGCCCCTTGAAACAGTGGCGTCAGTCGCCAAAGCGCTCGGCGGCCAGCTGCTGGAAGCAGGCCAGTGCGGCGCTGGCATCCTCCCCGCGTGCCAGCAGGGTGAGCTGGTCGCCCTGACGCACGTTGAGCATGGCGAGCCGGGTCAGGCTGCGGGGATTGGCCTCTTTATCCCCCTTTTGCAGCTTGAGTTCGGCGGCAAAGGGCTTGAGGGCGGCCACCAGTCGGGCGGCGGGGCGCACATGCAGGCCGTGGGGGTTATCCACCACCACTTCGCAGCGCAGCCAGCCGTCGTCGGCAACGGGGGCTGTCTCGGTGGCGGCCTGCGCTGGGCTGGCAGGCAGCATCGCCTGTTTCGGACCCAGCGCGCCGAGCGCCTCGGCGGCTACCTCGTCCAGCGTCAGACCGGAACCGGCCGCCACCACGGCGGCCAGGGTGCCCTCCACCAGCGGGGCGGGGCAGAGCCGCACCCTTGCGCTTAAGTCGGGTGGCAGCAGTTCGAGGGCGGTCTCGGCGCTCAGCAGAGCGCTGCCCAAGTCCATCAGCACCAGCACGCCGCTGCCGTCATCCGCCTCTTCAATCGCACTCATCACCGCGATGGCATCGGTACCGATGGGGTGGTCGGGGTCATCGACCCCGGCCGCCAGCAGCAATCGGGCCGGGCTGCCGAGCTGGTCGGCCAGCGCTTGCAAGCCGGCCGCCAGCATGGCGCTGTGAGAGACAACTACGATTCCGATCATGTCACAACCTCGCTCTGTCACGCAGGGCAGTCAGCAGCAGCAGGGTCGAGGTGGCCCCGGCATCCTGATGGCCGATGCTGCGCTCGCCAAGATAGCTGGCGCGCCCCTTGCGGGCCTGCATCTGGATGGTGGCCTCGGTACCGGCTGCGGCGGCTGCCACCGCCTTGTCCAGCGCATCGTTGAGGGGCAACTCTTGCTGCTGCGCCTGTTGCAGGGCGGCCAGTGCCGGCCACCAGGCATCGCACATGGTCTTGTCGCCCGGCTCGGCACGGCCGCGAGAAACAATGCCCTCGACCCCGTCGCTGAGCATTTTGCACAGCTGACTGAGGCTCAGGCTCTGGCAGGCATCGCTGCTGGCTGCCGCCCGGATAAAGAAGGTGCCGTAGAGCGGGCCGCTGGCGCCGCCGACCGAGGAGAGCAATGTCATGCCGGTGGTTTTCAGTACCTGACCGATATCCTTGTCCGCCACTGCGGGCAGTTTCTCGGCTACTTTGGCGAAGCCGCGCTGCATATTGAGGCCGTGGTCACCATCGCCGATGTCGGTATCCAGCGCGGTGAGGTAGTCACGCTGCTCGGTAAAAATGTGTTCGCAGTCGAGCAGCCAGTTGACGATGTGATGCTTGCTTAACATGGGTTCTCCTTAGCAGCCGCGACGCAGGGCGGGAGTGTGAACGGGGGCATCCCACAGGGTCATCAGTTCGTCATCCACCTTGAGCAGGGTGATGGAGATGCCGGTCATATCGAGGGAGGTGCAGTAGGGGCCGATCAGGTTGCGCACCAGATGGATGCCCGCCTCTTCGCACAGGGTAGCGAGGCGACCATAGACGCCATAGAGCTCGGAGATGGGGGTGCCACCGAGGCTGTTGACCAGTGCGATGACTCGATCGCCTTTGTTGAGCGGTTCGATAAAGGTGTGCTCCTCCTGCCAACTGCCGCTGGTGCGATCCCAGTGGCGCAGGGTACGGCCATAGGGAGTGTTGTCCGCCAGCTCGCTGAACATGTCGTCCACCAGGGTATTGAGGTCGATGAAGGGGCGACGTTCGATGCCCGGTTCGCCGTGGATACCGACGCCGAACTCCAGCTCGTTGTCCGCCAGAGTGAAGGAGGGCTTGCCAGCGGCCGGCACGGTGCAGGCATGCATGGCCACGCCTATGGTGCGGCTCTGGTTGTTGATGCGACGGGCCAGCGCCTCGCAGCGCGCCAGATCGTAGCCCGCCTCGGCGGCGGCACCGACCAGCTTCTCGCACAGCACGGTCGTGGCGACGCCACGGCGACCGGCGGTGTAGAGGCTGTCTTTGACCGCCACGTCGTCATCGATCAGGGCGAAGCCCACTTTTACGCCGTCGCTGTGCAGCAGCTCGACCGCGGTCTCGAAGTTGAGCACGTCACCGGTGTAGTTCTTCACCAGAAACAGCACGCCCGCGCCGCCATCAACGGCCTGACCGCACTCGTACATCTGATCCGGGGTCGGGGAGGTAAAGATCTCGCCGGGGCAGGCGCCATCCAGCATCCCCTTGCCCACCAGACCGCCGTGCATCGGCTCGTGGCCACTGCCACCGCCGGAGACCAGCGCTACTTTGCCCATCACGGGGGAGTCGGCGCGGGTGATGTAGTGGGGTTCGATACGTACCTTGAGCTCGGGGTGGGCGGCTGCCATCCCCATCAGTTGTTCACGGACCACGGCATCGACGGCATTGATCAGTTTCTTCATGGCTCACTCCTTGGCTTGCCACCGCTCGGGTGGGCAAATGGTTGATGGAGCCAGTCTAACGACAGAAAAAGGGATAAAAATGACGGGCGTTTTGGTTCGGATTTGAAACAGCAGAAGGGGGATGGCTGTTTCAATCTGAAACGGCGCAGGGCTAGCGGGCGGGAAACTGTTAGCTGACTCACAGGCATGAAAAAGGGCCCCGCAGGGCCCTTCGCTATAACCGGAATATGCGGACGGGTTAGATAGCCCAGCCACCGGCGTAGAAGACCACCAGCGCCACGGCGATGATGACGGTGCCGACGTTCAGCTTCTTCCACTCGGCAGCAAACAGGCGACCGATGACCAGCGCTACGAAGCCCAGCATGATGCCGGTCACGATGTTGCAGGTCAGCACGATGAAGACGGCGCACAGCATGCCGGAGAGGGCATCGACCGAGTCGCTGAAGTCCAGCTTGGTAACGTTGCCCAGCATCAGCAGACCGACGTACATCAGCGCCGGTGCGGTGGCGTAAGCCGGTACCAGATAGCTCAGCGGGGAGAGGAAGATCATCAGCAGGAACAGCACGCCGACCAGCGCGGCGGTCAGACCAGTCTTGCCACCGGCCGCGGTGCCTGCGGCAGATTCGATGTAGACGGCTGCCGGAGCACCACCGACGGCGCCAGCCACCATGCTGCTGACGGAGTCGGCAGTCAGGGCTTTGCCGCCACTGATGATGTGGCCACGCTCGTTGATGAGACCCGCCTGACCGGCCACGGCACGGATGGTGCCGGTGGCGTCAAACACTGCGGTCATCACCAGCGCCAGTACGGTCGGAATGACCACCGGATTGAGGGCGCCCAGCAGATCCATGCTGCCCACCAGTGAACCTTTCTCGCCAGTCAGGCTCGGCATGGCGAAGAAGCCCTGCCAAGTTACTTTCGGGTCGAAGATAAGACCGAGGATGGAGATGGCGATGATCACCATCAGGATGCCGCCCGGCACCTTGCGGCGCTCCAGACCGAAGATGGCGGCCAGACCCAGCACCGTCATGATCACCGGGAAAGCGGTCACTTCACCGAGCTGTACCGGTAGACCGGCCCCTTCGTTCTTGATCACCATGCCAACGCCGTTGGTGGCGATCAGCAGCAGGAACAGACCGATACCGATGCCGGTACCGTGGGCGATGCCGGAGGGGAGGTTATCCAGGATCCACTGGCGCACGCCGGTAACACTGATCAGGGTAAACAGCACACCCATCAGGAAGATGGCGCCCAGCGCGACCGGAATGCTCAGCCCCTGACCCAGCACCAGACTGAAGGCGGTAAAGGCGGTGAGAGAGATGGCGCAACCGATGGCCATCGGCAGTTTGGCCCACAGCCCCATCAGCAGGGAGCCGAAGGCGGCGATCAAACAGGTGGCCACAAACACCGGGCCCTGCTCAAAGCCGGCAGCACCCAGCATGTTCGGCACCACTATGATGCTGTAGACCATCGCCAGGAAGGTGGTCAGCCCCGCGACCAGCTCCTGACGCACGCTGCTGCCGCGCGCAGAAATGGAAAAATAAGAGTCCAGAAAGCCGCCTGTCCCTGTTTGGGCGGCCATATCTTGCTTTGCCATAACTAATCCTGAAAGTGTGAAGGAAATCGTTTGCGTTGGTGGCGCGCAAAATAGCAAGAATTCGCGGCAAATACAGCGGATAACCTGACTTTTTCGTCACTATTTTACATTTTGAGTCCATTCGGAGCTCATTCTAAGACTCAAGCGGTGAGAGCGTGTAAGGGATGGAGCAAGCGGTCGGGGGAGGGGAGATTTGTGAGGAAAAAGCGGGGAAAAACAAAAAACCCGCCGAAGCGGGTTTTTTTAAATTCTTGCAGAGCTGTCAGCAGTTGGCATGAGCCATCAGCAGCATGCTCCGACTTGAATTACAGACCAACTACGTTGGCAGCAGCCGGGCCTTTCTGGCCTTGCTCGATGGTGAACTCAACGCGCTGACCTTCGTCCAGGGTTTTGAAGCTGGTGGACTGGATAGCGGAGAAGTGTACGAACACGTCTTTGCTGCCGTCAGCCGGGGAGATGAAACCAAAACCTTTCTCGGCGTTGAAGAACTTAACGGTACCAGTCATTTTGTTAGACATAATAATTTCCTTAAATAGTGTTGAATGCCACCTAAATGGCAATTTTTGATTTTTCGTCAGCAATACGTATGGGGAGCACTAAAGAAGGAGAATTATTTGATAAGAATTATCCGAGGATAACGCTTATGCTAATCACTGCTTTACTAAAATGACTGCCTAACATAATCAGGTCTGAACTGCCGAACCATCGAGAAAGATTAAAACACGCTCTCATTTTTAAAGCAAACTTTATCTCGATATTAATGTTTTGTAACAGCCAAAAATATCATTTTTTATAGTAAACATGATGCATTTCAACGGCATAGGAAAATCAGTGCAGACTCATATCACCCTGTGGCAAGCCGGATTCGGCTTTTTTGTCCTGACTATGTAGCCAGTTCTGGCAAAAAATATGAGAAAAAATGAAAAGCTGGCGATAGATGGGGATTGTCAGTTGGCGTTCTCTCTAACTCACAATGTAAATCACTTCTTTGCTGCTGCGATTAGCTTCTGAGCGGCAAATCAATGGCGGCGCCAAATCTGGCTCATCGAGCATCGCCCAGACATGCAAACGCCCGCTGGCACCAAGTGCCAGCGGGCGTTTTGCAAGAAGGGATCAGCGCTTGCTGCGAAACTTGTTGCTGACCGAATCAATCCAGCTGAAGGTTTCCGGCAGTACCTGATTCTTGGCACGCTCTTTGGCTTTCTCGCGAGCGAGCTTGGAGGCTGCCTTGGCCGCTTCGGCGCGGTCGGCCACAATTTTCAGGCGACCCTCTTCGCGGATCTTGTTCCGCTCTCCGTTGGTCAGCTGGTGGTCTGCATTGGCTTGTGCCTTTTGCAATAACAAGGCTATCTCGGCTTTTTCGGCCTCGGTCAGATCTTTCATTTCCAGCTTTTTCACGGCGCGCTCCTGCGGCAGGGTGGTTAGACACCCTAACACAGTTGTGCCGATCACTTCTTATGCAATCGGCTTTCCGGCAGTAAAAATGCGGGTTTGTGCCAACTTTCCGTTATTTCGCTGCCACTTTCCCGCCTGTTTGCCACATTTCAATTTATGGCGAGCGGTGAGGGCATCTCTTGCTCCTCCGGCTCGACGTGGATCAGCACGATGGCGTGGGGCAACTGCGCCATGATGGCGTGTTCGATGCGATCACAGATATCGTGGGCTTCGCCGATGCTCATCTCCGGGGGCAGGGTGAGGTGGAAGTCGATATGGCGACGACGACCGGCACGACGGCTGCGCAGATCGTGGAAACCGCTGGCGGCAGGGCAACATTCGGTAATGATGCGGCTGGTCATCGCCAGCTCTTCCGGGCTCATGCTCTGGTCGATCAGCGGCTGGAAGGCCTCGTTGAGCATGCTGATTGCCTCTTTGACAATAAAGATGGCGACCGCAATGGCGACCAGCGGGTCGAGGATGGCGAGTGAATGGCCGAACAGACCGGCCAGCCAGATCCCGCCAAGACCGACGGCGACACCGGCTGAAGTGAGCACATCCGCCTTGAGATGAAGCGCATCGGCAGCCAGCGCGACCGACTCCTCCTCTCGGGCCACCTTGTAGAGGTAGGCCGAGACGCCGCTGTTGACCAGCGCCGAGATCACCATCACCAGCACGCCCCAGCCAATGCTTTCAATCGGGCTGGGGGTGATCAGCTTGTCGACGGCTTCGAAGATGATCCAGCCCGCGGCCAGCAAGATAAGCAGTGCTTCGATGACGCCGGAGACATTTTCAATCTTGTCGTGACCATAGGGGTGGCGTTCATCGGGCGGGAGATCGGACTTTTTCACCGCGAACAGGGCGATCAGGGCCGCCACCAGATCCATGGCGGAGTGGATCGCCTCCGAGATGATACTGACCGAGCCGCTGGCGAACCCGGCCACCATTTTCATGATGATCAGACTGATATTGGAGCAGACCGACACCATGGCGGCTCTGGTTTTTCTGTTCATGTACAGCTTCCTGAATAAAAACGGATATTTCGGTGCGGCGCGCATTATATCCGGCTGACCGGAAATAACCTATTCGGTGTTGTAACCTGATGTTTCCGATGGTATTGCGAATGCTTATTAAAATGGTGACCTCTTGCGTGGCAATAAATAATGAGAGGGATTTATCCTACATTCCGCACCTGATTTAGGAATAAATTTGTCGGTAGCGTTCACCCAATACCTCCAAAATGATCTGCTGGTCTCCTGTTAGCTCCGTTATCTGAGGCGGGGCTTCTCCCAGTCGATACTCATGGATGCCACCAAAGCGCAAAAAGATCCAACGGGCGGTTGGCTGCTGGGTCGGCTTCTTTTTCATATCTGCCACACTGCGGTTCTGCGCCACTAACCCCTGCCGGATCCGGTGCTCCAGGGCCGCATAAATCATCAGGCTACAGGTCATCACCATCAGCAACGCTTCAATTCGTTCCGGTTTTTTCAGGTACAGTGAGGAGGTTAAAAATTCCGGGCTCTTGAGAAAACGAAAGCCTCGCTCGACATTCTGCTGTGCCTTATAGGTGGCCAACAGTTCGGCCATGGTCAGCGTGTCGCTGTGGTCATTGGTCGCCAGGATGAACACCCCGGTCTGGTTGCGAGCCGCTTCAACTTGCGCCAAGCTGGTTGCCGCCACACCACTGATGTGAAACTGGTAGCTGACCGGTGCTTCCCCCTTTTTCGGTCTGCCACAACCGGCATAAACGGGGTCACTCACCACCTCGGCATCCAGTTGCAGCAGCATCAAGCTGGCGCTAAAACGACTCAATTCGGCCTGTGCATCCGCTTGGCAGGCAAAGCGTTTGGCACACAATTTGGCGAAGGCTTTGAGCTCGCGGGTGCTCTCTTTAAGCAGGTTTTTAGCCAATGTTTGCTGCTCACGGTTGCTGGCCTGTTCGCTGCGCACCAGCAACCAGCGCTGCGCGACGCCGGCATAATGGGCGGATTGCCAACAGCCATGATAACCATTGCCCAGCGCAACCAGCGACTGGGTGCCAATCGTTGCCACGGCCTGCTTGGCCTCGTTCAACGTGACCGGCACCCGGGTGACAAACAGTTGCTGCTGTTGCGCCAGCAGTTGCAAGGTCTCGGCACAATACAGTGCTGCATCGCCGACCAGATAACGGCAATCCTGCGCAGCCTTGAGGCTGCTCAAGTGGCGACGAACAGTCTGGGCAAAGGCTTTGGTGTCGTTACTGTTGCCACTGAGGGCCTGCATGTAGATGGGTAGCCCGGCCTGATTTTCACAGATGAGTTCCAGGATAACCTGGTTCAGCTCTGGCCGATGATCTCGACTATAACCCCGCACCAATTGCAGCTTACCGATCGTGTCCCCATCGGCCTGGTCATAGGCGCCATCGACGTGGAAGCTGGTGATATCGAGGTGCACTGCGGTGCTGTTGAGCCCCAGTCGCTCAACGACTTGCGCCGCCATCACTTGATACAAGGTGCTGACATCGGCCTCAAAGAGGGCATCGAGACAGCGCCCGAGCACATCATCATTGAGATCATCTGCACAGATCCCGGGGCCAATCAGGCGCTCAACCGGCTTGTTAGCGAAGAATTGTGGGAACATGTGCAGGGTGCTGCTGTGAAAGCCGAGGCCGTTCACTATCATGGCCACCAAAGCGTCACCGTGTGAGACCTTGAAAGGCGGTGTTTTGGGGAGCACCGCATCAATCATGCGGGCAATTCCCAGTTCTTGGCAGAGTGCGGCGACCAAACCAAGGTGATCGAGGTTACGGATAGCGATAGCGGCCATGATGATCTACCTGCAAAAGAGAGTAATAGATCAGAATGGCCGATCGCCGTCAAGCTTTGAAAAAGCCAAAATTAGGTGCGGAATGACGG
>NZ_JBFOCU010000036.1:0-2987 GCF_040907945.1 Aeromonas sp. s11
CCTCGTTGCAATTTTGCACAAGCCAAAGAGATTACCAATATAAACCTGCCGTTTACATCTATTTTCTCAAGGGAATAAGCGACAATGTACCGAGATAAAGCTGAGTGATATAGCAAGACCTCACCATTTCAGGTGATAAATGACAGTTTACCAATAGAGAAGATACTCCTCATATTCTCAATGAGATATTTCATTTTATGGTGGAAAATGAATTCGCAAGTAACGCACTACGCTCATCATAAGACGCTAGTTTATGGGGGCTAACGAACCTGAATATAAACTTTATTCTTAACTTTGATTCAACACTATTTCATTTCAATTTTCAGATAGAAACTCACCTTATCAGTTAGAACATAAGCACCATTAAAAACACAAGATAATATTCAGTAATGCACTGTTGATAATTAACGAGGAGAAGGAGTTATCCGCCCTCTCCTCTTTGGGAGTGAAATTACGCCATCTTATTTGGCAGGAACTACAACCCAGGGGCCGCCTTTGGCGGGATCATCCCCCTGTGTCCACCATTTGGCCTGATAGACGGCTCCCTTGTAGCTCACCTTGCTGCCCGCGGTGTAGACCTTGGTCGCTTCCCAGGCCGGGTTGCCACCGATGGGGGGTTCGCTCGGATCGACCGGCGGTGGAGTCAGTTTGTCCACGATACGCACTTTCGGCCAGTTGGCGTGGGAGCCGTAGAAGTTGGTCACGCACTTCTCGTAATCACCCGGCACCAGCGCAGAATAAGCGGTCTGAAAGCCCACCAGCTCGCACTCGAAGGAGTAACCGCCCGGGCGATCCGGATAGTATTTCCAGTTGCCATCCCAGTTGGTGTAGAGCACGTCGGTAGCGCCGTTAAGATTGAGGCTGCCATAGGGAGTCTGCTGCCAGCAGGTGTTCTTCTCATCCGCCTTGATCGGGATCTGGTAGTGGTTGGCCAGCCCTTCCCAGTAGCGAATACGGTTGACCGGCTGCCCCTTGTCCTTGTTCTGCTCGCCACACTCGATGCCGCCGTTGATGACGTTGATGGTTGTGCCAAAGCCATAGCCGATACCGGCGTCAGCTTCCCGTTTGGAGGGTACCCAGGTACGATCAATCACGTGTAGCATGGCCGGTTTCGGGGCCTGCGGGGTGAGGAAAAACCAGATGGCAGAAGCGAGGTTAAGCCAGGAGTCCGCCACCAGACCCGGGTTGTTGAGCAGCACGGAGGCATCGCCATCAAACATCGCCTCGGAGAAGGCGCCGTAGTTAAAGTGGTAAGAAAGCTGCTTGGCGCCGCGGCCGAAGTACCCCTGACCCGTGCTGCAGGGCCACTTCTTGTTCTGCCAGTCGTTCTGGCCACAGCCGGTGGTATAACCGGTCTGTCCCTCTGACCAGCCCATCTCCCGCACATGCACCAGCGCCTGTTGCCACTCCTCCAGCCCCAGCGGGTTATCGGAGACGTTCTCCTTGGCAATATGGCCACCGGTCTCCTGAGAGAAGTGGGCAAAGGCGGTCACAATGGATTTTTTACAGATCGCATCAGAGTCGCGACCGTCGGTATATTCGCCACAGAACGCAGGGAATTTACCGATGGCTCGCAAGAAGCGGACATAAGTATATTCCGGCGCTGCCATCTGGGTTAAATATTCCCATTCAGATTGGGGAAATACCCGTTCAACCCGTTTTACGTTGTCAGGATTGCTTGCCAGACCCGGTTCAATGGCATCAACGATTTTATTTGACCGGGTCGCCAATCAGGGCAAGATCGCGAACGTTTTTTAAGCAGGGCACGAGGATTTGACCGACCGAACAGGGTGTGATCTTATACTCTCTTTTACGGGAGTTTCGTCATGAACCATCAAGCGGCATTTACCCAATTCTTCTCCGAACTTGAAGACCCTCGTCAGACAACCAAAATCGCGTACCCCTTCTTCGATGTGGTTTTTCTCACCGTCTGTGCTGCTATTGGTGGAGCTCAAGGTTGGGAAGATATCGAGCTTTTCGGCGAGGCACATCTGGAATGGTTTCAGCGTAATGGATTGTTTCATAACGGATTACCTGTTCACGACACCATAGCCAGGATCATCTCCCGTATTCAACCGGAGCAATTCCAGAACGCCTTCGTCCGCTGGATGCAAGCAACATCAGAACGTACCGATGGTGAGCTGATTGCCATTGACGGCAAGACCTTACGCAGCTCTTACGACCGAGACAGTCGTCAGTCTACCATTCATATGGTCAGTGCCTTTGCCGCTGAGAATCGTCTGGTGCTCGGGCAAGTCAAAACAGATGAGAAATCTAACGAAATCACCGCCATTCCTGAATTACTGGCACTCCTCGATATAAAAGGCTGCCTGGTATCCATCGATGCCATGGGCTGCCAGACTGGAATAGCCTCAACCATAGTCAAGGGCGGTGGCGACTACTTGCTGGCGGTAAAAGGTAACCAGCCCACACTGCATAATGCAGTACGCGCAGCTCTGGCCGAGTCGACCAAGAAGCCGCTGAGTGAAGAAACGCTCAGTGTCGAGAAAGAGCACGGTCGCATCGATGGCCGCGAGTACCATGTGTTACCAGCCGGAGCACTATCAGAGCAATTTCCAGAGTGGAAATCGCTGAAGACTGTCGGTGTCGCAATATCCTATCGAATTGAAAATATGGAAAAATTTTCGATGGAGTATCGCTACTACATCAGCTCGGCTGAACTGACACCAGAGCAGTTTGCTTCAGCGGTACGAGGGCACTGGGCAATTGAAAATAGCCTGCACTGGGTTCTGGATGTCGTGATGAATGAGGATGCCTGCCAGATATATCGAGGTGATGCCCCTCAAATATTGGCCTGTGCACGACACATGGCGCAAAACATGCTGCGAGCCGAAACCAGCCGTAAGGCAAGCTTGCGGAAGAAGCAGCAATTTGCGGGCATGAGCAGCCCATATCTGGAAAAGGTATTGGATTCAGGGCTGGCTGAATTGAAGTCAATTTAACAATATGTTCACGCTCTCGCCCTG
>NZ_JBFOCU010000037.1:0-26257 GCF_040907945.1 Aeromonas sp. s11
ACAGAAGCCCCCTGGCTCCAATCTTGCCGACCATGTTTACGCAACCATACCAGAACGGTGGAACGGCCCTGAATGCCATAACGCACCTGAGCCTGTTTGTAGGTGAGCTCGCCTTTTTCAATCTGCTCGACCAGCGCCAGTTTAAAAGTCAGCGAGTAATCGCGCTGTGTCCGTTTCACACCTTGTCCCATCGGGTTCTCCATTTATTGGGAGGAAAGGTGTAAACCATATTCAGGACGGGACATTGTTGAAAAATAAGGCAAACGATCTATTGGAGGGTAGAAAGCCGTTGCATTGAACGCCCAGTTTGCCTATTCTCCTCGCCGGTGGTCCTATTGGTCCTCTCGCATTGATAACCCGTCGACCTGGTCAGGACTGGAAGGTAGCAGCCAAGGCGGGGGACTCGAGTGCCGGGATGTGGCTGGTAGGGCCACCACTTGTTTCTGAAATTCAATAAGTTAGCTTCCTAAAGCCCTTGGTCATCCACTTTGTGTGGACAACGAGGAGCTCATCGATGAATCTCTGGCTCAGTCCCCACGGCATCCGGTATTACCGGAAAGTCACCACGCTCCCCTGTGGTCGTCGTAAAGAGATCAAAAAATCCCTGCATACCCGAGACAAGCCGATGGCCCGTGCAGCTGTTGCGAAGCTGCTTGCCTGCGTGGGTTCCAGACCCAAGCCCATTCAGTTGCCTGCAGAGGTCAATGTTGCCCCACATGAGCAATCAGTAGCCCGGAATCAGGGGGGGGGGTTATTGCTTGGTGACACGTAGGGTGGCGTTGTATTTGAGCCGACCATGGGAAATATGTCTGTTTATCTCGCTCAGTAGCGTCTCTTTATTGATGGGCTTGGTGATATACCCGTTCATGCCATGGGAAAGATAGTATTGCTTGGATTCCGGCATCGCATCAGCCGTCAGGGCGATGATGGGGATATCTGCCCAAGGCATCTGTGAGGTGCGGATCCGGGTGGTGGCCACCAGGCCATCCATCACTGGCATCTGGACATCCATCAACACCAGATCAAATTCGGTGTGACCCAGTTTCTCCAGCGCCTCTTCTCCCTGAACGGCCAATGTGACCTGATGGCCCACGGAGTCGAGCATGGCGCCGATCACCTTGCGGTTGGTGGCATTGTCATCAACCAGCAAGATGCGATAGCTCTCCTGGTCCAGCGGCTTGGACGGCAGGCAAACAATCGAGGGGGTCGTGGCTCTGGCGGGCCAGATGTAGGTAAAAGTACTGCCATGTCCCTCGCTGCTCTCTACCGAGATATCGCCGCCCATCAGGCGTGCGAGGTTACGGGATATTTCAAGTCCCAGGCCCGATCCGCCATATTGGCGGGTGATCGAGACATCCGCCTGGGCGAAACGTTGAAACAGGTTCTTTAGCTGACTTTTGCTCATGCCGATCCCGGTGTCTTGGATCGAGATGCGTATCGAGTGGCGATCCTGCTCCAACAGGGTGCTATCAACATGGATCTTTACTTCCCCCTGATGGGTGAACTTGATGGCATTGCTCACCAGGTTGAAGAGGATCTGGCGGACCCTCAGCGGGTCGATCATCAACCACTCCGGCGTATCGGGGGCAACAGTCAGGGTCAGTTTGATCCCTTTTGCATCGCAGTTGCTCTGCATCAGGGCCCGGATATCCTCCAGCAGCTGGGGCAAGTGATGGGGGGCCAGTTGCAGCTCGATCTTGCCCTCTTCCAGCTTGGATACATCCAGAATGTCGTTAAGCAGACCGAGCAGATGGTTTGCCGATTCCCGCGCCGTCTCCAGATAGTCTCGCTCCCTCGGATCCATATCCCGGTCGGCCAGCAGTGAGAGCATGCCGAGAATGCCATTCATGGGGGTGCGAATCTCATGGCTCATGTTGGCCAAAAAGCTGCTTTTGGCTCTTGTGCCGGCCTCTGCCGCCTGATTTGCCCGCAGCAGTTTGTCATTGAGCTGCTGCATCAGTTTGTGTTGCAGAAACGAGATATTCATTTGCCGCCAGATCAGCAGGGCGAGCACAAAGAGCAGCGCAAATTGCAGGGTCGCGATGAGTGTCGTCGTGATGATCTGCTCCCTCACGCTGTCGCGGCGTGCCACATCAAACAGGGTCGCCTGCTGGTTCACCTCCAGAGTCAGCTGATGGAGCAGGGGGAGCAGGGAGGCAAGCTGTTGGCGCAGCTCCTGATGGGCAAGATTGTCCAGCGGCTTGGTGGCTTCCGGGCCGAGCCAGATATCCGCCAGAGAGATGTAGGAGCGAATGGCTTTGCTTGCCTGCTGATATATCTCTGTTTGCTGAAGCAGGCTGCGATCCTTACTCTCCAGTACCAGATCCATGCGGCTGACCAGTATATCGTATCTGAGCTGGAAGGTCGGTTGCGACTCATGGAGCAGCGAGCTTTGAAAACGCAGCGCTTCGTTATAGAGCTGGAAATAGTTCCACATCACGTTGTCTTCGCCCTGGCTGGTACTGCGCTGCAGATCCTGAAATTGCCGGTACTGGATGGTACCAATACCGGCAAAGGCAAGGAGCAGCACACAAAGCACCACAAACAAGAAACGTTGACTGGCCGCCATGGAACGCATGATGGGATCTACTCCACTTTTATCGCGCTGATCTGCCAGATAGCCCGACCGTAATAGAGCTTGTTTTGCAGTTCGGGATATTGATCGAACGGATAGACAAGGAACAGCGGCCCTTTGTCACGCACCGACAGTGGCTTGCCATTGATCGTGCGGGCGAGGATGACCCGATACTGCTCGGCATCGCTGGTCGGCACCTGTACCGAGTAGTCATTGAGCGCGGTAATGGTGAGCTGTTTGCCGGTTGCCCCGACCTTGGCCAATACATCTTGCAGCAGCGGGCCGCGAAAGGTCTTGGCTTCGTCATACCAGGGGGTATGGGTTTTGATTTCGTGTACCGGCAGTTGATCCAGCATGGCGCTGTCCCACAGGGCCAGAGCCTGATGAGTGGGGCTGCTGATGGCGCCTTCAACCTTCAACACGGCGCTGTCAGGGGAGGGGGCTGCGTATGCGGTGCCGCAAAGGGCTGCCAGCAGTGGTGCGATATAAAGGCCTGCTTTCATGATCTCTCCTTCCTGGAAAATGGCGGCACGGGGGCCGAGCCAACGGTGGCTTGTGAAGTGTGTCCAAAGGCAAGCAATAATCGGGCCCAGTCTAATGGGCTTGAATTATCAGCCATTTAGCCTGTTATCGGGCGATCTCGGCCAAGGTGAATTGCAGTTTGCAACGTGCGGGGGAGGTTAATTGCAATTTGGCAATCAAAACGAGGAGTGGGTGTTGGTGAATAAGGCGCAAAGAGTATCATTTGGAGAACAAGTGCCGTGGCACTGTCCGGCATAACATTTGCAGCGTGCTGAATGCCGTGACAGCAAATAGTCTGAGAATCGACAAGGAGCTAGCGATGGAAAGCATGACTTACACCCTTAATGATATCCAGGTAGTGGTACTGGAAAACGAGTTTGACGCGATGGCCGTCAGTGAGCTCCGCCCGTTGTTTGAAACCCTCTCGACCCACCCGGGAGATATCCTGGCCGATATCAGCGATGTTCATTTTATCGACTCGTCGGGGATCGGAGCCTTGGTATTTCTCTATAAAAGATTGATTATGAACGGGCATCAGATGGCCCTTGTCTGCGGACCCGGTCAACCCCATGACCTGCTGGAGATGCTGCATATCGACCGGGTGATCCCCTGCCATGAGAGCATCAAGGCCTATATGCGTTCCCGTGGCATGATGGCCGCTGCATCATGAAACGCTTTGGTATCCTGCTCTCGTCCATTCTGCTGTCGGGTTGTGCGCAGTGGCCGCCGGAGGGGTATGGCGGCATGGCAGAGGCAAGACCCACCCGTATTCCGGTCAATGAGGATGAACGGCGGGTCTGGTCTCGTTATGATGAGCGTCAGAAGGAACTCGACTTGCAGCTGACGGAATTAAAGCAAGCGAGTCTGCAGGGGTGTATGCCTGCCGAGTTGAAACGACTACAATCTCAACGTATTGATATCGAACGGGATATGCACGGACGGCTCTGGTCGGATGTAGCCTGGCGTCAGACCGTGTTGGCACAATCACTACAACAAGTACGTTTGCGGCTGCAACAGACAACAGCGGATGGCTGTCGTGCTGATTGGTCAGGGCTCCCCTTACGCCAATGGGGGCAGACGTAACAGACGAAAAGGATGTCTATGAAACGGGGCGCTCTCGAAGGATTGATCTGTGTTCTCTTGCTGTTGTTTACCTGCCCGTTACTGGCCTCCACCTTGTTGGCTCCCGGTGATCGGTTGGCCATAGTGCAACCCGGTGAGCCTGCTTTTGATCAGCCTTTCCAGATCAACAAGCAGGGGGAGATTGCACTGCCTGAAGTTGGCAACGTCGTGGTGGGAGGGAAGACCCTGCAACAGGCGGATGAGCTGATCCGCACCGCCCTCAAACCTGTTTACAACAACCTCTCTCAATTGACCGTCACCTTGCTGGAGAAGCGGCTGCTGATCAGCGTGATGGGCTATGTCAAAAAACCCGGCAGTTATGATCTGGCGCCCGATGGCAACGTGCAGATGGCCCTCGATGCCGCTGGCGGTCTGGTGCCCGGTGCCCAGCTCAACAATATGCAGGTGCGGCGTGGCAGCACGGTCTCTAGCTTCGACTACAAGCGTTATCTCGATACCGGCGATGCCAGCGTGTTGCCGCCATTGCAATCCCTTGATGTGGTGTTCGTACCCGCCTCTCCGCTGATCGGCAACGTGCAAATAGATTTTGATGCGGCAACCCTGGCGGCAGGCGGGGATGGCGATACCGGCAAGGCGATCAAGGTATTTGGCGAGGTCAACAGCCCCGGCGCCTTCAGTTTCAAGAGTGGCAACTCCATCGTGGATCTGCTGATGCGGGCAGGTGGGGTAACCCGTTTTGCCGGGGTGGAGCGGATCCGGGTGATCAATGGTGATGCCCCCGAACTGTTCGATCTCAAAGCCTATCTCGACTCCGGCAACAACAAGCTGCTGCCCAATCTGGCGCCGGGCGCCACCATCTTCGTGCCCAAGGATGAAGAGCAGATAAAACGGGGGGCACGCACTATCTACATCATGGGCGAGGTGTTCAAACCCGGCGCCTATGAGGGGCGGGAAGGGGACTCCTTCCTCGATATTCTGGCCAATGCCGGTGGCCCGACCCGCTATGCCGAGAGTCGCCAGATCCGTTTGCTGCGCACCGATGGCACGATCGAACCCATCGACTTGCAGGCCTATACCGAAGGGATGCAAAAGGCGCTGCCCCAAGTCAAACCCGGTGATGCCATCTTTGTGCCGGAAAAAACCGATATCAACGAGAAGTCCTGGTTGAAGGTGGCACCCGGGCGGGCGGTGATGGTGATGGGGGCGGTGCGGATCCCGGGCCGCTATGAATGGTCTGACGAAATGTCGCTGCTGGATCTGATCGCCCACGCCGGAGGGCCCAACGAGCGGGCCGATATCGCCAAGGTGCAGATCCTGACCGCCGAAGGGGGGCAGGCCACGCCAACCCTGTTTGATCTCGACAAGTTCCTTCATCAGGGCGGGGCGCTGGCCAGCCTGCCGAAGATCCGGGCCGGATTCACCATCATGATCCCCGAGCTGCCCACCGATCCCAGTGACAACAAGTCCCAGTGGGTGCGCCAGTCACCGGACAGTTCCATCTATATCTTCGGTCAGGTCGGAGCCCCCGGTCGCTATGCCTTCAATGAGCAGATGGGCTTTATCGACATCCTGTCGGCCGCCGATGGTCCGACTGCGGCGGCGGATCTGCGCAATGTGCGCATCGCCCATCGTAGTGGCAGCACGGCGCGGGTCAGCAAGCTCGACCTTGCTCTCTACTTTGAAACCGGCGATGAAACCTTGCTGCCCAAGGTGCTGCCCGGCGACTCCATCTACCTGCCGGAGAAGAATCGTCCCTGGCTCGATGAGCCAAAGGAGAACACCATTCGGGTGCTGGGAGCGATAGCCCGCCCCGGTCGCTACCGTTTTGACTCCTCCATGACCCTGCTGGATCTGCTGGCCGAGGCGGGGGGCCCGACCAGCAGCGCCTATATCAAGAAGATTGTGGTGATCAACATGGCCACCAGTGGTCAGGGGGATCAGGCCCGCAGCTTCGATCTCGACGGCTTTGCCAAAGAGCCCGACTTTAGCCAGTTACCGGTGCTGCGCGCAGGGGACACCGTCTTTATCCCTGATAGCAAAAGCAGTAACTGGGCCATCTTCATGGATGGCATGCGCGACATTTTGACCACGATCTCGGTGGTGGCCCTGGTCGGGACGCTTTGATATGAGCATCCCCATTCAATATCTGGAGCTCGAATCCCTCTACGCGGCGACGGTCGCCCGGGGGATCCGCTCGCTGGCGGTTACCTCGTCGGAAGGGGGAGAGGGGGTGAGCTCCATCTGCGATGCGCTGGCAAGG
Organism: Aeromonas sp. s11; assembly: GCF_040907945.1. NCBI lineage: Bacteria > Pseudomonadati > Pseudomonadota > Gammaproteobacteria > Aeromonadales > Aeromonadaceae > Aeromonas > Aeromonas sp. s11. The sequence continues at coordinate 6,441 of NZ_JBFOCU010000037.1, forward strand.
CGCTCGGAGGCGGATGGGTTGCGCACCCTGTTGGTGGATCTCAACCTCTATCATCCCGGCCGCGCCGCGGCGATTGCCTGGGGGCCCAATGATGTGCCCGAGCCGGTGGCCACTGGCCGGTCGTTGTCCTTGCTCCCGGCTCCGGGCAAGGATCTGATGGCCTTTCGCAACAAGGATACCTTGCGCCAGCTGCTGGTTCGCTGGCTGGAGCATTACGATGTGGTGATCTTCGATACCTCCCCGCTCACCGCCCTCAATCGGGGCAATATTCCGGCCGATCAGGTATGCGGTGCCTGTGAAGGGGCGCTGTTGGTGGTACTGGCGGGAGTGACGCCGACCACAGTGGTACAAAGTGCGGTGGATAAACTGACCCGTGCCGAGGCCAATCTGCTTGGCGCTGTCTATAACGACAAACTCAACCCGGGGCTGGCCAGCGAGATCCTGCGCGAACTCAACCGGCTGCCCAGCAACCGGGTGACCGAATGGCTCAAGCGCTGGTGTCGGCGCAGTGCATTGCTCAATTTCCGGATCTGATCGCCCGCTGATGGAGGCCCGATATGGATGACTGGTTGCGATCTGCTCCGGCAACCCTGCAGTCGGTGCGCGAACTGCGCAACCGGCTGGCGCAGGGACTCTCCCTGTTTCAGGTCTCCCCAAAGGATCAAGCCAACTGGCTGCTCTGTTTCAGTGAGCTGGCCACCAATAGCGTCAAACACACAGCGCCTCCCGCGACCCGACTCTGGCTCACGCTGAAAGAGGATGAAACGGGCTTGAGTCTGGTGCTGGAGGATGATGGCGGCCCGCAACCCGGTCTTGCCAGTGCGCCGTTACCCGATGAGCTGCAGGAGGGGGGATACGGGCTGGCGCTGGTGCACCAGCTATTTGCCGAGGTGCACTTCTCTCGCGACGGTGAGCGCAATCGCGTGACCCTTCGCCAGCAGTGCCCGGTCAACCAACTGCCGGTGATCGCGGTGATCGACGATGACAAGGTGATGCGTGCCCTGCTCACCGCTTACCTTCATGAGCACTATCGGGTTGAAAGTTATGCCGACTCCCATGCCGCCCTGCTGGCGCTCGGAAAGCAGCCCCCCGCGCTGGTGCTCTCCGATATCGAGATGGAGGGGATCGATGGCTTTGGGCTGCGCCAGCAGTTGATGAAGGATCCCAAGATGAAGGGGGTGCCCTTTATCTTCCTGACCGGTCATCAGGATCAGTGGACCCAGAGTCGGGCAGGGGCGCTGGGGATCGATGACTTTCTGGTCAAACCCATCACCAAGCAGGACCTGTTGCTGGCGGTTTCGCGGGTGCTGCAACGCTCGGAGCAGCTCAAGTCGCAATGGGGCGAACAGCTGGATCAGCGCATGACCTCGGCGCTGCGCCCGTTATTGCCCGCCACCTCCATAGGGGGATACCAGCTGGCGTTGCAAACCCGCGCGGCCACCGTGGGGGGCGGGGACTTTCTACTGGTCAAGGATCGGGTGCTGTGGCTCGGGGATGTGATGGGCCACGATGCAGAAGCCAAGTTCTTTGCCCATGCCTATGCCGGTTATCTGCGCGGTTTGCTGACGGCCCACGATCTGGAGCGCGCCCCCGCCCGTTTGCTGACCATCTTGTCGAATGCGGTTCACAGTGATCCGCTCCTCGGGGCTACCCTGCTCACCACCCTCTGCATTGAACTCGGCAACGAGGGGCGGGTGCAGTGGGCCAGCGCGGGCCACCCGGCGCCCTGGCTGGTCGGGCCCGGCACCATCCGTCAGGTCGGCGTGACCGGCCCCTTGCCCGGTTTGCGCCCGGATCCCCACTTCGTGACCAATGAGCGTCAGCTCAAGCCCGGCGAGATCCTGCTGTTCTGGACCGACGGCCTGCTCGATAGCCGTGATGCCGCAGAGCGCCAGCGCTGGGAGTCGCAGCTAAAAGAGATCTGCCTGACTTCGAGGCCCGGTCTTGAGCAACTGGCTCATCGCATTGCCCGCTGGTTTGATGAGCGCATCAATGATGCCGCCCTCGATGACATGACCCTCTTGCTGGTCGCCTGTCCCGGCGCCTGAGCCTGCCCCTCTTTGCCTGACTGGCCCGCTCTATGCAGCGCCTCATTTCAGGTGGCATGGAGCCACGGGAGGAGGGCCTTATGTTACCCATGCAGCAGATCTGGCTGGCTATCGATGCGCGTCAGGTCGGTGGAATAGAAGTTCACATTATCCACTTGGCCAACGATCTGCTGGCCAGGGGATTTCGCCCCACCATAGTGCTAGTGAGCAACCATGGCATGACCCCCTTTACGACCCTGCTCAAACAACAGGGCTTGCCCTACGAGGTGTGCCAAAACAGCCGCGATTTTATGCGCCGTCTGGCCCGCCAGCCTGCTTCTGTGCTGATCCATACCCACGGCTACAAGGCCGGGGTGCTGGGGCGGCTGACAGCCTGGTTCACCGGTAAATCGGTGGTTTCGACCTTTCACAGTGGCGATGACGGGGAAGGTTTGCTGAAGTTTTACAGCTGGCTGGATCGCACCACAGCGCGTTTTGCGAAGTGTATTGCAGTGAGCGAGCCCATCGCTCGCAAATTGCCTGTGCCAAGCACGGTGATCAGCAACTTTGTCCCCATGCCTGCGACACCGGCTGCGGTAACTGGCAACCGGATTGCCTTTGTCGGCCGCCTCTCGCCGGAAAAGGGGCCGGAGGCGTTCTGCCAGCTGGCTGCCTTCTGCCCGGATGGGGCGTTTCATCTCTACGGGGATGGCCCCATGAAAAGTGCCTTGTTGCAGCAGTATGGTGATCGCGTCCAGCTTCATGGTTTCAAGAACATGGCCAATGAGTGGCACAACATCGACCTGCTCTGCATCACCTCCCGCTTTGAAGGGTTGCCGCTGGTGGCCCTGGAGGCGATGGCTCACGGCATACCGGTTTGTACCTTTGCGGTGGGGGGCCTGGTCAATCTGATCGACCATAAATCCAATGGCTGGCTGGTGGAGCCCGGCCATGTGCGGGATATGGCGGAGCTGGTCAACTACTGGCTGCGCAGCGATGGGGTGGTGCGCAGCAAAATGAGTCAGGCGGCCCGCAACACCATCGCCCGAGGGTACAGCGTGAGCAACAGAGTGACCGATATTTTGGCCGTCTACGGCGCCTGAATCACGGAGAAACCTGTCAAAACGAGTGGCCGCTGGCTACTCGTTTTTTTATGTGCCGGTGTTATGGGAAGCAGGGGGCGGATTGCTTCGGTGAGCACGCAACGCTCGGGTTTCTGCGGTTGGTCAAGCGGACATCAGGCCTGTGGATGGATGGGGCCAGATGATGGCGATCAGGTCGCTGACTTCTCTGTGATCACCATTGATGCGCCACAAAGATGCGCCATAAAAAAAAGCCATTGCAGTGGCAATGGCCTGATGGGTGTTGAGATGTGGTTGAGGTTGGTGCGGCGGGATTAGCGCCCCTTCTTGCCGACCATGATAGCGATCGTCTTGCCGATGATATGCACATCCTGCACCAGCCAGCGCCAGGGGTGGAGCAGGGCGACCGAGTAGGCCAGATCGAACGCCAGCTTGCTGCGCACATCATCCAGCGACTCGTCGTAACCCTGATTGACCTGTGCCAGACCGGTAATGCCGGGGGCCACTTCATAGGTGCGTTCGATAAAGTACGGCACCGCATCTTCCAGCCGGTTGGCGATCCCGGGCCGCTCCGGGCGGGGGCCTATCAGCGACATCTCCCCCTTGAGCACATTGATAAACTGCGGCAGCTCATCGAGCCGGGTTTTGCGCAGAAAGTCGCCGCTGCGGGTGATCCGGCTGTCCCCCTTGCCACACCAGACTGGCCCGGTGGCCGCCTCGGCGTCGGCGCGCATGGTGCGAAACTTGATCATGAAAAAGAGCTCGGTATGGGTGGCGTGGCTGCGCCCGATCCGCAGCTGACGAAAGAACACAGGCCCCGGGCTATCGAGCCGGATGGCCAACATGATCAGCGGCCACAGTGGCAGCGTCAGCAGCAGGCCAAGAGTGGCACCGAGCAGATCCATGCTGCGTTTGACCACCAGGGTTAATCTTGGAATGGGGTGTGTCATACGGCTTTCTCCTGTGACATGAAACGTATGGGGGCGCGCAGGCAGTAGCGCAGGGTGCCCATGCCGTTGTACCAGTGTCCGAGTACCAGATAGTGGATCTTGCGAAACAGATTGGGCCAGGGGTGCACAGGGGTCAGCTGGATCAAGATGACCAGCAGATACCCCAGCAGTTGCAGCCCCAGCAACAGCTGAAACAGCAGGGATTGGGTAGCCAGCGGGATGGCGCAGAGCCACAGCAGGGTCAGGCAGAGCGGCATCATCACCCTCAGCCCCTTGCCACTGGCAAAGTTGAAGGCAACCCAGCCGAACTTGGGGTGTAGCAGGGGCAACAACCGCAACAGCTGCTGGGTGTTGCCGGCCCCGATCCGCTTGCGCCGTGTCGCCTCCAGCGCGGCATCCGAAATTTCCAGCTCCAGTGCGGCGCAGCGATTGTCATAAACAGCCCGATACCCCTTGGCGATGGCCTGCATCGGCAGGATGAAATCGTCGTTGATGGTATCGGCAGCCAGCGGGGTGAGGCACTCCCGGCGCATCATGTAAAAGGCCCCGTGGGCCCCCAGCATGCCGCCAAGGGCCGATTCGCAGAGCTTGATCTGGCTTTGATAGTGCCAGTAACTCTCCTCGCCCTGTGAGCCCGGTTGCCAGAAGCGGTACGCTTCCCCGACCACCCCTACCTTGGGATCGGCAAAATGGGCGACCGCCAGCAGCAGGCTGTCGATGGGCAGCAGGGCCGAGACATCGGTGAGGGCCACCAGATCGCTGTGCACCCGGGTCATGGCCTCGTTGAGCACGGCGACCTTGCCGCGATTGCGGGAGTGATCAAACAGCCTGATCTGCAACTGCTGCAGGGCGGGATCACCGAGCTGGCTCAGCGCAATGGGGTAGCTGTTGTCGCTGCAGCCGTCGAAATGTACATGCACCCACAGCTTGTCGGCGGGGTAATCGAGGCTGGCGAGGTTTTGCAGCTTGGCCGCGATGGTCGCCGCCTCGTTGTAGACCGGCATCAGCAAAGTGATGGTCGGCAGCGCCTCATCGGTGGCGTCTGCTTTGAACCCTCGATCCAGAGGACGCGGTGGATTGGCTACCTTGCGTGCCTGCCGACCACCGAATTTGAGCAGCAGGGGATAGCCGACATGGTGGTAGACCACCAGTACAGCGCACAGCCAGAACACGATCATGATCCATTCCATGGGATGCTCCTCTGGTCATCGGGTCGCTTGATCAGCGGCTGTAAAGCTGCTGATAGGCCTGAGCCATCCGGCTCAAGCTGCTTTGCTGGCACACAAACTCTCGGGTGACGGCACGCAGGCTATGGCACTGCAGCAACCCTTGTGCCAGAAGCTGGGCAAGGCGGCCGGGATCCCGCTCCGACAGGATATGGCCGCTGGCCTGACAGACGATCTCTCTGGCCGCCCCCACATCGCTCATCACCACCGGTACCCCGCAGGCCTGTGCTTCCAGCACGCAAAGCGGCATCCCCTCCGCCAGTGAGGGGAGGCAGAAGAGATCCAGCCCCTGATAGAAGCGCGGCATGTTTTCGACCAGCCCGAGAAAATGGACCCGATGGGCGATCCCCAGACGCTGACACTGTTGTTGCAACGCATTTTGCAAACTGCCGACCCCAGCCAACGCAAGATGCACCTCTTCCGGCAGGGCGCGGATCGCCTCCAGCAGCAAGGTGTGACCCTTGACCGACTCAAGGCGGGCGGCGCAGCCAATCAACTTAACCCCTTGCGGCAATCCCATCTCCTGACGGGCGAGGGCAGCGGCGCCCGGGGCAAAGCGCTGCTCATCGATGCCGTTGGGGATCACGGTTGGCGACAGCTGGCCCAGCTTGGCCAGCAGCTGGTTGGCCACCGGCATGGCATCGGCCACCAGAGTGGGTTTGAAGGCGCGCAGCCCCCACAGGGCCAGCGTGCGCTGATGGGGATCATCGAGATACCAGGCATCGTGTTCTGTGTGTACCAGGGTGGGCACCCGGGCCAGCCGACTGGCGAGGCCGCCATAGAGCATGGGCCCCAGATGGTGGGTATGTACCGCGACGGGCTTGAGTTGGCGCAGCAGTCGGGTGAGCCGCCAGAGGGTCGCCAGCGACCAGCCTGCGGGCTTTTCCAGACAGTGAATATTGCCAGCAAAGGGATGCAGGGCGGGCCATGCCCTTAGCACATCCCCTTTGCGCCCTTCGAGGGAGATGATATGCACCGGTTGCTCGGCGGGGCTCGCCTGCGTGAGGTTGAGCACCATGGTCTCCAGCCCGCCCGGCTGCAGGTGCTGCACGATTTGAACGATGGATCTTCTGCGGGGATGGGGTCTGTGCGACGGGGTTGATGACAACATGGTTCGCGCTCCGGCAAGGGAAGGGGTGACACCCCGGATAGCGGGAGAATGCGAATCTTGTACCACTCTTGCGATCTGCCCACAGAGGCGATCAGCTCCTCTGGTGGCATTGCCTTTGCATCGTGCGGGGGGAGGGCTTTTCTCAGGGAGTGATGCCATGCCTGTCCAGTTCTATTACAACCTCTACATCATTCTCTTCGCCGCCTGGCGTCGTCGCTATCTGCTGGTGATCCCGGTACTGGTGATGCCGCTGGTGGGCGTGACGGTCGGTTTGCTCACCCCCAAGGAGTATGAGAGCCGCACCACCTTTATGGTGCCGCAAGATGCCAACCAGACCCCGACCCTCAAGGATCTGATCACTCAGGAAAGTCTCAAGGATCGCTTTGCGGTGCTCGAAGCCCTGCTGCGCAGCCGTTATGTACTGGATGGGGTAGCGCGGGATCGTGGCCTGGTCAATGACGAGACCCCCCCAGCTCAGCGCGATGCCATCATGGATTGGCTCTCGAGTGCCGTCTCGCTGCGGCTGATTGGCGATGAGGTGATCGAGATAAAGGTCAAGGCGGATTCGGCGGCCAACAGCGCCGGGCTGCTCGAAGCCATTTCGCGGCGCTTTTTCTTCAACCTGCTTAGCAAGGGGCGCCAGTCGGCGGAATCGTCCGAACGTTTCCTGCAAAGCCAGCTCGACAGCCGCCGCAGCGAACTGCAAGCGGCCGAGCAGCTGCTCGCCGATTTTAAACGGGAGCATGCCAGCGCCTTGCCCCAGCAGCAGAGTACCAACGTCGCCCGTCTTTATGGCTTGCAAGAGCGTTATGCCGAGAGCCTGATCACCCTGCTGCAGGCCAAGGCCCGGGTCGATCAGCTATCGCTGGGGCAGGAGAGCCAGCTGGCCCGCCAACTGGATGAGAAGCTGCAGCTGATGCGCACCGAGCTGGTATTGCTGCGTGCCCGCTACAGCGACGAGCACAGCAAGGTGCAGAGTCTGCGCTATCAGATTGACCAGTTGCAGCAGGAGTTCGAGCAGCTCAAATCTCAACCGGATATGGCGCGCGGGCCCGAGTGGCAGCTGGCCCAGACGCAGTTGACGGAGGCGGAGCAAAACGCCGCCGGCCTGAAGAGTCAGCTGGATGGGCTGGACAAGGTGGTCGACTCCCAGGGAGATACCGAGCGCCAGCTCGCCGAGCTGGAGCGGGATCTGGCGGTCAAACGCACCCTCTATCAGGATTTGCTGCTGCGCTATGAGAAGGCCAAGGTGACCGGCGATCTGGGCAACTTCGAGCAGGGGGAGCGGATCAAGGTGATCGACAAGCCCTTTGCCCCCAGCAAGCCGAGCAACTACCCGCTCTGGCTGTTTCTGCTGGCGGGCATTGTTGGCGGGCTGGGGCTGGGCTGCGGTCTGGCACTGGTGGCCGAACTGGCGGATGCCAGCCTGCGCCGCTCCGATCAGCTGGCCGCGCTGGTCAAGGCGCCGGTGCTAAGCCGCATTCCCTACTGCGAGCCGGTGCCGGACTATCCATCCAATAGTGATCATGCGCTGGATGGGCAGGTGTTGCCCTTGTCACCGGAGTCGGGGTGATTGCCGTAAAAACGGGCTGCCAGCCTGAATCTGGATATTTCTGAAAGGGCCTTGTGATAAGGCCGTTTTTATATTGTACGGATGGTGGAGTAAACATCGCGGCAAGCCGATAAAAGAGGAGATAGGGTGCATTTTCTATTTCCGTTTGTTGACTGTGGTCATACCCAGTGTTAAAAGTGGAGCCGGCTCAACGCTATTGATAATGGACTTATGAATCAGGTGCTGGTTGGTAATACAGTGATTTTAATATTATCTATTGGTTGTTATGATGAGTGGTATGGCGGAGTTAGATGGAAGGCGTTAATAACATATTAATCGTGTGATCCATATAATTACTTTTAGGTTTAAAGGAGAGAGTATGGACCAAAACATGGTCGCATTACATTCACATTGGTTAAATGCTGATGCTATAAAAGTCGTAATTAGTGCCGATATTCATGTCGATGGGATATTTCCAAGTGAATTACAAACACTCTCTCAGTTTGGTTCTGCATTTCGTCGGATTTCAGTTTTTTATTCATTGTTATACGTTGTTGTGGAAGGCTATCGGGAGAAGGATTTTTCTAATGATAAAATAGATTTGCTATTAGAAAGAACCGACTTTATAGATGCTTTGCGACTTTTTAGAAATGCTACATTTCACTACCAAAAAGAGCCAATACCTGAAAAGTTATTGAAATTTCTAGAAGCCAAAAATAGTGAAAGTTGGATTCAAGATCTTCACATTTCTTTTCGAGAGTTTTTTGAACATAAATTGCCGATACAGGGCACAATCGAGAAACTGAATGCCTAACAAACGCTCAAGAGATACTATCATCGTAGGGCGTTTCCACTCCTTTAGGTGAGCATTATATGTAAGAGAACTATGGAAAAATTATCTACAAAATTAAGCAAGATAGATCAACTAGAAACATGGAAGGATCATATCCAAGGATTCACTAGATCTGAAGTGGCTCAAGCATATGAAGAAGCTAAGCCATTATGGGTTAATAGGATGCTCTCTGAGCACAAGCCCTATCTACACCCTGACGTTATTAATCAGCTTGAAAAGCAGTGCTGGGTTCCTAATGATTTACAGAAAAGAATGATATGGGCTAGCCTTATTGGTTCTGATGAGAGTTTCAGCAGTAAAAAGAGGATGTACAAGATAAAAGATAGTCTCATAAAAAAATATGGACGGGATTGGTGGGAAGATGTTTATTCTCGGCTAAAACATGTTTATGCAGCTAAAGAAAGAATAAAGAAAATTCATTCTGGTCCGGCGGTGTCAACCTTCATTAGCCAAACATTTCTTGGTGCAGAGATCGCAAATGATGAGCGGCTAAGAGCTCTTAAAATGATCCCGAGAATATGAAATCTATAACAGGTGAAAGTCACATGGCTCGTAGGTTACGATTACACTTAGATAGCTCGTAGGTTCGATTAGCCGGTAGGCGTAATCGGACGATCGCGGTGAAATTCCATGTCAATGCGGCAATAACGTCACGACCGACGCCAGTTCGAGAGTCAGTTTTTTTGGGGGGCGGAGTGGCAAGATGGGAGGGTTTTAGCGAGTTGAATAGAAATATTGCAGAAAGGCCGCGAACGTCCGATTACGCTGTGCTAATCGAACCTACAGCCCTTGCTTGCTGCAAGTATCGAATGTTGCAAGGCAGCTTATTTCAAACGTGAGGATCGATGAATCAACCCATGGCGCTCACTGATGGCTACACGTTTTGCATCGCAGGCACCGGTACGGAATACCGCTTGTGCGCTCCCTATCTGCTCCCCGAAGCGGTAGACCCAATAGCCATGCTGGCTGCTGCCAATCAGTCCCTCGACCTACATCCCTGTGCTGCATTGTCACGAGCTGCTTCAAGAGCTCGGAGCGCTGCCGCTTTTATGTTGCTATGTGTAGGACGAGCCGCTCAGGCAGAGGCCATTCTCCGAGAGGTGATCTCCGCGCAGATGGTTTCAGAGGACGATGCTGCTCGCGTTAGCTCAGAACTACGCCTGGTGCAGGTTTTGCAGCGGCTCGATCGTGCAGATGAAGCTGTCAGCTTGGCCACCCAAGTAGTTTGTCGGTTGCAACCAAAATCCCTTATGCGGCATTTCGCACTGCATCATCTTGGCAAGGCTCTCGTACAGACCGGCGCCTATGATAACGCTCGCGCCGTGCTGTCAGAGGCGCTCTCTCTACGCCAGGCGCTGGGCAAGAGTGAACTTATTGCATCCACTCTGGAGGCGTTATCGTTGTTGCCCTCAGAAGAACAAGCGGTGCAGCATCCATATGGTCAGAGCTGGCATATTGGTCAATCGGGCTAATTTCGTCAGGGCGACTAGCCTTTGCGCTCTGCATTCAGATCATCACCGCCACAAAAAAATCAGGGAGCCATGGCTCCCTAATCGCAACACACGGGGTGATTAACTAGCCGATAGCTGGCGATTGTTGCCAGTTGGCTTGCTGCGGACGGCCTTGAGTTCGGCGTTGATAGCGCCAGGCCAGCAGTAACGGCATACCGAGCAGCAGCTGGGCGGCCAGCGGGATCTCCTCGATGGGGGCGGCCAGTGCACCTTCCGGAATAATGCCCCCCTCAATTTCGGCCGCCAGTTTGAGCTCCAGCGCATTGCCAAAGTCGGCGAAGGTGGTGGCATTGATAACAAATGCATCCTGACCGCCCGCCACGTTCTCCACATACCACTCTTGCAGTACCCCATCGGCATAGTCCTGACCTATGGTGATGCCGTTGATGGTATCGATGCCGGAGGCGAGCAGTTGATCCCGCACGGTGGCGGTATCCAGCCCTGCGTTCTGGATCCCGTCACCCGACACATCCATCACCTGGCGGGCGGCGGTGAAGTCGTTGGTATCAAATTGCAAGCCACCAAAGGCCATGGCCGAACCGGGGGCCGTCATCCCCGCATAGGGGCGTACCAGGGCATCCAGGGTGGCGGCGAAGTTGTTGATGGAGGTCATGTCGTAGAGGTGGAACCAGTCGGTCATCACGCTCTGCTGGGTCGAGCCGCTCCACATGATCATCTGCACGGCGATGGAGCCCAGCTTACCGCCGCTGGTGTCGAGGATGGCGCTTTGTACCTCCTGACTGTAAAAGGCGTCCACATAGCCCTGTAACTGCAAATTGAATTCCGATGAACTGACGCTGCCCGACACATCCATCAGCAGTTGCAGTTCGGTATCGACTTCGGTCAAGGCGTATGCGGGGGAGGTTACCAACAACATCCCCAGCAGCCCTGCCAACGGTTTGAGTTTCATTGCTCACTCCTTCTCCCTGGCGCTAGTGCCAGAAGGGGGAATGAATAAAGCGTGCCAGCTTGGCTAATCCTCTGACTTGGCTTGATCCGGGTGAGGCCGGGCAGGCATGGAACTTGCGACAGCACTCAAAAGCGCTGATAACCGGCAGGAGTTGCGATGGAGATCCGTCCCTGGCAGTGGGCACCCAACTGGCTGCTACTTGGTTTGGCCAATCAGTGGGGCATGGTGTGGCTCAATATGGGCCACTTCAACCTGCTGGTGGTGTTGCTGATTGCTATCTGGTGGCAAATTGCATCGCGGGTTGCACCGAGCTGGCGCCCGCATCCACTGGCGCTCGCCCTCTTTATCCTGCTGATCCTGATCCCCAGCGCCAGTTGCAAGGCGCTGGCCTGTCTGTTGCTGGTGGCCTCGTTGTGGCGCCGTCATCAGAGTGGCGATGAGCGGGCGGTGTTGCAGATTGTGCTCGCCTTTACCGTGGCGGTGTTGTGGGGGCAGCAGGTGTTTGCCCTGCTCTCCGGCCCTGTGCTGGCCCTCGACGCCTGGGGGGTGGGCCAGTGGTTGCAGCTGCTGGGCTGGGAGACTCGCCTTGATGGCAATCGCATCGAGCGGCTGGGAGGCCATGCGCTGATTGTGCTCAAGGGGTGCTCCTCGTTTTCTCAACTCTATCTGGTGGTGCTCTCCTGGCTGGTCTCCTGCTGCTGGCTGGCGCCTGAGCGCCCCCTCTACCGGCAGTGGCCCATGTTGCTGCTGGTTTGCCTGCTCTATATCGGGGCCAATCAGTTGCGGTTGGTGCTGATGAGTCTGGATCTGCGCTGGTACGGCTGGCTCCATACCGGCTCGCTGGCCCAGCTCTACCAGTGGGCCATTATGTTGCTGGTGATGACCATTCTCTTTATCCGGGGGCGCCGTGATGCATCTATCTAGGGGATACCTGTTGCTGTTGCTGGTGGCACTGCTCAGTGCTGCCGCCATGGGCTGGCGTTATCAGAACCGGGCCGTTAACGAGGGAGCCAAGCCCATGCTGATGGAGCTGGTCCAGTTGGGATGGCGCTTGCGGGTGGCTACGCCGGTATTGGGCGGCACCTATGTCAGCTATCAGCTGGCCCATCCCCGCTGTGACGGTCTGCTGCAGGCCATGCTGGTGGCGCCTGATAGCGAGGCGATGTCAGTGACGCTGGCGGGTGAAGGGATGAGTCAGGGGGTGATGTTTTTAGGCGAGCTACACCAGAGTCCGCCGCTGCTCTCGTACCGTCTTACCCAGGGTTGGCGCAAATTGTGGGGACTGGTCCCTTATCCCCTCTATCGGGTGGCCTTGCCAACCTCTTGCCTCGCGCTTATTGCGCCGCCGTTGGCGTGACCGCCCCAGATTCGCCGTTTGGCAGAATGCGGATCAGCAAGGTATTGGGGGCCAGCATGGGGTCATAGCGGGGCTCCAGCTCAATAGCGCGAGCTCCCAGCAAGCGGGTGAGGGCAGTAAGTCGCACGCTTGCCATTCGCGCACTCTCCAGCATGTCGGTTTGCAGCCCGGGGCCGCTTACCAGCGCAATCCGGGCCGGATCCTTGCGTCCTAAAAACTGATGCAGCAGCTGCTCCTGATCCGCTGGCAGTTGTGTCTCCGCGTTCTGGTACTGCAGTTGCAGCTGGGGCTGTTCGGCCAGCTGTTGTTCCCGCAACTGGTTGAGGATCGGAAGGGTCTCATTGACCGGCTCCTGACGGGCGCAACCGGTGAGGATCAGCAGCGGAAGCATCAGAGGCAACAGGCAGCGCAGGGCGCTGTCTTTTGCTGTGGAGCGGGGAATCTGGTTGGCCATACGCAGTCACTTCAGGAGGATGAGTTGGCACCAGTTTGCAATGTTTTCAATCCCTTGGCCAGTTGTTCAATCTCGCGGCGCCACTGGATCCAGGCGGCAGAGGGCAGTTGCTCTGCCACCTGCCAGCGGGTCGGCAGCTGATCGCGCAGGCGCTCCAGCAGCAGGGCGGCATCCACCTGATAGCGGGCCTCCTGCTCCAGCCATGCGAGCCAGCGCAGATCTTCGATGGCTTGCTGCAACAGCAACAGATCGTGGGAGAGGCGATGCGCCTCGCAGGCTTGCGGGCCGAGCAGCATAAAGTCGCTCTCCCGCCCGTCGGTGGGGTCATAAGGCAGGGCGGTGGGCATGCGACCATGCCACTGCAAATAGCCCTCGGCGCCGCTTTGCCACAAATAGAACCCGGCGGCTCTCGGGGTGCCCAGATTGTAAAACCAGGGGGTGACCTTGTGCTGGCGTATCCGCGCCACATCGGCCTTGTCGGCGCCAAAGCCTGCGTTGATCAGGGCAATCTCCACCTCTGCAAGCAGACCAACCTGACCCGAATGATTGAAGTGGCCTGCGCGGATCACCGCTGGATCCCGCCGTTTCATCTCCCGCGCCAGGGTGGTGATGGCGGGCAGGGTGGCAAGATCCGGCTCATCAAACAGGCTCCATGCCAGCGGGGGCAAGCCGCTGGCGGTCAGCCCCTGTTGCCGCGCCTGCCACTGATCAAGCTGGTTGGCAGGGTCTCCCCCCCAGCGTTTGAGCGGGGTATAGGCCAGCAGGGGCGGCACAAAGCCGAGCCCGGCCGCCTCTCCCATGACCTCCCGCATCCCCGCCTCATCTTGTGGCAGGGCGGGCGAGAGGCCGCTGATCCCCAGCTTGGCGAGCCGCTGCAGATCGCAGCGACTGGCCGCGGCGATTTGCTCTTTTAGCGCCTCGGGGTCGGGGCTCAGCCAATTCAGATAGGGGGGCGCTTCGACATAGATGCCGACCGGCTTGTTGGCCGCGGGCAGAGTCAGTGGCAGCACCTCGATAGTCAGTGGCAATTGCACCAGTTGCTGTTGGCTCAGCAGCTGAATATTGCCCAGATAGTTACCGGCAGGCGCATCGCGGGGGATGGTGATCTGCAACACCAGACGCCGAGGTACCCCTGCCAGCAGGGTGAGTCCGGCGACCCCTTCGATCAGCTCCTGATCCGAGGGCGCCAGCAGGGTGCCACTCGCCTGCGGGCGAACCAGATGCCACTTGCCGTAATAGGGGGTCAGCGCCAGCGGCGATCCTGCCTGCTCAGGGGGCTGGATCACCAGCAAGGGGGCCGGATCGTCGGTGGCGGCGTGGATGGCAAACTCTAGCAGCAGCTGGCTGCCACGGGCGGCCAGCACCGGTTGTGAAGCCTGCTGCAACGCATCGGCCGCAGATGCCGGGGCGATCTGCAGGGTTGGGGCGGCATCCGTAATCGGCGTGAGGCTCAGTTGCTGCGAAGCTGGGGTTGGGGAATAGGGGGCCAGAGTCCACTTTTCCAAAAACAGCTGGCGCTGCTTGGTCAGCACGCTTGCGGTAGCGTCGGCCAATACGGCGAGATCTTTTCCACTATTCGGGAGAGCCTCTTTGCTGGTGCTGGCCGGATAGGGGGCAAGCAGCAGCCCCGCCAGGTATTTGGCATCCGGTGAGTGACCTACCAGTGTGATAGTGAGCGGGCCGCCGGGGTGGTTCAGAGTGACATGAACGGGGCCGCCTTGACGAGCCCCGAGCAGCTGCCAGGGATCCGGATTTGGCAGTGCCTCGCGAGATTGTCCCGCCAGATAGCGCTGCGTTAGCCACTCCTGCGGTTGCCACTGCTCGGCCCAGATGGGCTCGCCATTGACCAGCACGCTGCGCTCGAAGGGGTGGGGCAGATACTCCCATTCACCTGGGTCATCCAGCCAGAGGGTGAGCTGGTAGCGCCCCTTGGCTACGTCCAACTGCACCCCGTCGAGATTGCGCAGTCCATCGCGCACAAGGGCATCGCCGGAGGGGCGCAAGATGGGGGTGGGATGGCCAATCAGCCGGGGATCCCCCGGACTCAGGGCCTCAAAGCCGGTAAAGCGGGGCGCAGCCGCCGCCCCCAGATCCAGCGCAATGGTGCCCTCAGGCAGAGTCAGACCGGGCTGCCAGTACCAGCGGTGAATGGTCATTGAGGGGGCGTTATCGGCCATAAAGAGATAGAGCTTGGTGAGTTTGTCCAGCGCCAGCGCTCTGGGTTGGCTGGTGCGCCACTCACTCAAGGCAAAGCGCTGGGTGAAGGGGCCGGGGGCGACAATCCGCTCCAGATTGACCCGGCTGCGGTAGTTGACCGAGGCCTCATCGTCGATACGCAGGATCAGGGTTTGCGGGCGGGCGCTGGGGTTATGGCCCTCGATCACCAGTTCATCATCGCTGCCTATTGGCCAGTTGTGGGTGCTCAGATCGAGCCGCTGGGGTGTCTGGTTACTGGTTAGGGGCAGCGGGGTCTGCCCCTCCAGCCGGGTGGCGGCCATTGCTGCATGGCAGCAGAGCAGGATAACCAGCCAGAGCCCTTTGCTCATCCGGGCAGCCCCTTCAACCAGTTGTTCAGCTCGGCAGCCTTGTAATCCCAGCTTTGCAGGGCCACCTGCTGCTGGCGCGTGTGGCGCCCTTCGCTGCGGGTGAGCCCCTCCCAGCCACTCTCCTGAAACCAGCCCGGATTGGGTTGATCAAAGGCGGCCCGGTTGATGGCCTGGGCCAGGCTCTCCCCATCGTGGGGGAGCTGGATCTGATCCCGATAGCCATCGAGGGCCGGAAAATCGGTGCTGACGATGGGTCGCCCTGCGGCCAGATACTCGCGCAATTTCAATGGATTGCAGGCACGGATCTGGGCGTTGTCGACAAAGGGCAGCAGGCTCACCTGCCAGTGCTGGGCATAGGCTGCCAGCGTGTGATGGGGACGGGGCCCCAGCAGATGGATATTGGGGAGCCCCTTGAGGGGGGAGATATCGGTCTGGACCGGGCCAATCAGCACCAGATCCCAGTGGGGCAGGGCGGCCGCCGTCTCTGCCAGCAGGGGGATATCAATCCAGTCGCTCAGACTGCCGTAAAATCCGGCGATAGGGCGGCCGGAGGGGAGATCCGCCGGGCGCTCTCTGGGGGGCATAAACAGCTCGAGATCCACGCCGTGGCTGAGGAGCCGGGTTTTATGAGGGGGAAAGCGGCTGGCCAGCGCGGGGCTGGCGGCCAGAATGAGATCCGCTTTTTCCACCAGTCGGGCTTCGCAGTGGGCGATGGCTTGATGATCCACCCCCGCCAGCGCCGAGAAGTCATCGCCGCAGTAGTAGATCACCGCCCGCTCTTCGAGCTTGCCAATCAGATCGACGGCGCTGGGCAGGGAGATCCAGAGCAAGGGGCGATCCAGCTCGGGCAACTGGCGCCGGATCTGCGCCGCCAGCCAGTGGCCATTGATCTTGCCCGCCAGACGACTGCCGGGCAGTGGCAAGGCGAGCGGCGGCAGAACCCGGGGGCTGCTGACCTCTGATGGCGCAACCGACTGGCCGCCAGCATGGCGCGCGCCGCACAGCACCGCCCCCAGTTTGCGGACGATACGGGTGAGATCATGAAGGGTAAAGCGGGGACAGCGCATGCCGATGGAGTTGACCCAGAGCACTTGATAATCGGGCAACAGACGCTTGATCAGGTGCTGGGTGCTGGAGGGGTGCTGGCCCCAATCCTCTCCCAATACCACCAGTTGCGGCAGTGAGTGTGGTTTCATGCAAAGGTCTCCGAGGCGTGTGCGAGATCGCTGTGATCCTGTGGTTGCAAGGGGCGCAGTACTGTGGCCGGTACACCTGCTGCCAGCACACCTGCGGGCAGATCCCGGGTGACGATGCTGCCAGCGGCGACAATGGTGCCGGCGCCTATAGTGACGCCAGCCATCACCATCACCCCGGTGCCGAGCCAGACATCCTGCTCCAGCACAATGGCCCCCACCTGTTCATCGCGATCCGGCAGGCCCCGGGCGCGATCGCGGGCGTTGACCGGGTGCCCCGGGTAGCCCGCCAGAAAGGCACGCCCTGCAATTCTGACGTTATCCCCCAGCACTATCTTGCTACCCACCGCCAGGGTGGTCTGCCAGCCAATGCCGACATTGCGGCCAATCACCAGCTTTGGCGTCTGGCTCGATGCCCGGCCGCTGATGGTCATGGCGGCGCTGAGGCGGCAGTCGGCACCGATCTCGATGGTGACCGGACCGCTGATATAGGGGATGCCGCCATAGAGATAGAGGCGCGGGGCGGGTGCCGTGAGGCGAGATTGAAACAAGGGGGTCCACCAAAGGGTGCGGGTCAGGGTTGCCAGCGCGTTGCTGCCCAGCAGATAGAGCCGATAAAGCAGCCGATGCAGGGGAGGGATCACGGGGCATGACCAGTGGCGGGCACTTTTGGCCAGGCGCCATACCCGGCGAGCCAGTGGCGTTTCCCCCTGTTTGGCCCAGCTTTTCATCCGGTGCAGGTTGATGGTGTTCATGGCGACCTCTCCCTCTGGTGCAGTCCGTTGCTCGCTAAGCAGAAAGCAGGGATCGGGCCAACAGGACGACCCCAGCTAGATCGGGCCAAATGGGGCTAAGAGGAGGGGCAGATTGCGCCGGTCGGTGCAATTTGCAGCCAGCGTTGTGCAAAACGCAAATGCCAGTCTCATTCTGGGCTTGTTCAGGCCGGTTAAGCCGCGCAGAGAAGCTATCGTATCTGGGCGGGAGTGAGTGGCGTGGGCTTTGCATTAGCGGTAGCTGACCCGGAGCAGGATGCTTCGGGTGGCTGGGAGGCCCTATGAAACTTGGTGTGAACCAGATTGCCATGCTCTATTACGCCGGTGGCTTGCTCCTGATGAAAGGGATCTCCCTGCTGATGCTGCCGGTGCTGACCCATCAGCTGCTGCCTCGTGAATACGGCCAGCTGGAGGTGCTGTTGACCCTCATCAATCTGGGCTCCCTGATCCTTGGTTTCGGGCTGGTGGATGCCCTCTACCGCTTTGCCGGACTGGCGAAAGATGAGCAGGAGCGCCAGCAGGTGGTGGCCCGCATGTTTGGGCTGGTCTGGCTGATCGCCCTGGCCAGTCTGGTGCTGCTCTGGCTGCTGGCGCCTGTGGTGCAAGCCTGGCTACCGGTGGAAACCCGTCTTGCGGATGTGCGCTGGGTGCTCTGCGCCCTGCCGTTTGAAGGGGTGATCGGCGTGCCGCTGGCATGGCTGCGGATGCGCAATCAGGCGCGGCTCTTTTTCGTGGCGACCGCAGGCAAGGCGGTGATCCAGTCCCTGCTGACCGGCTGGTGGCTCTGGCTCGGTTGGGGCGTGAGCGGGGTGCTGGCCTCCGGCACCCTGACCTGCGTTGCACTGGCGCTG
Organism: Aeromonas sp. s11; assembly: GCF_040907945.1. Classification (NCBI taxonomy): domain Bacteria; kingdom Pseudomonadati; phylum Pseudomonadota; class Gammaproteobacteria; order Aeromonadales; family Aeromonadaceae; genus Aeromonas; species Aeromonas sp. s11. The sequence goes on from NZ_JBFOCU010000037.1 coordinate 24,837, forward strand.
CTGCTGAGCCTATGGCAGTGGCGAGATAGCGGGATCCGCTTTGACTGGGAGCACTATCGGCCGCTGCTGCGCTATGGATTGCCCCTGGTGGTGAGCGGGCTGGCAGGCTTTGCCCTGAGCGGACTGGATCGCTGGCTGCTGGCCGATGTGGTGGGGGAGGCGCTGCTTGCCTACTACGCCGTGGCGGGCAAGCTGGCGCTGGCAGTGGGACTTCTGCTGCAACCCTTTGCCCTCTGGTGGTATCCCCGCCGTTTCATGCTGCTGCGCGAACCGGATGGACTGCGACTCAATGCTCACTACAGCGTGATGGGGTCGGTACTGGGGTTTGTTACCGCGGGGATTGTCGGGCTCACCGCCCCCTTGCTCATTCGCTGGCTGACCCCGGAGAGCTATCACGGGGCGATCGCCTATATTCCGCTGCTGGTGCTGGGTATGGCGGTGCGCAATGTTTCGGACTTGCTCAATGTCGGCTGCTTTAGCGGCGAGAAGAGCAATGCCCAGATGGTGATCAATCTGGGCTGCAGCGCCCTTGGGGTGGCAGGCTTTCTGCTCGCCATCCCCCCCTTCGGGGTCGCCGGGGTGATCTGGACCCTGCTGCTGGTCTATCTGGTGCGGGCGCTCGCCTTTTATCTGGTGAGCCAGCGGTTGCTGCCGCTGCCGTATCGCCTCTCGACCCTCTGGGCCAGTTCGCTCGGGGCGCTGGCCATGGTCTGGCTCGGCCAATGGTGGGCAGGATCATGGCTCGTCTAACGCCAGCCATCTGGGCAAGCACCATCTGTCTGGTGCTGGCCCTGCTCTGGTGGCGGCTGCCCCATCCCTTGCTGCTGCCGGTGCTCGGCCTTGCCATTCCCGCCATCTGGTTTGCCCTGCGCTGGCCATTCTTGATGGTGCTGGGGTTTGTCACCTTCTCCTTCTTTCGGCTGCATGAGGTGTTCCCCCAGCTCTATCCCCTCAAGATCCCGCTGCTCTTCTCGCTGGCTGCCATCGGCGCGCTGGTCTGGCACATTTTGCTGACCGGCCGGATCAAGCCCTACTGGAGTCCTGCCCTGAGCTGGCTGACGGCCTTCTTTGTGATGGTCTCCATCGGTGTGCTGTTTGCCAGCAACCGGGGCGAGGCGATCGCCACCTGGACCGGCAGCTACAGCAAGATCTATCTGATGACCCTGGCCACCGCCTGGCTGGTGCGCACTCCGGGGGATTTTGCGCTGGCGGTGCGCACCTTTGTGGTGGCGGGCTGTCTGGTGGCGCTGGTGGCCCTCTACAACAAGGCGAGCGGGATCGGGCTGGTGGAGGGCACCCGGGTGACCATAGGGCGCGAGCTGGGCTCTGTGCTGGGGGATCCCAACGATCTGGCGCTGGTACTGCTCTTTCCTGCCGGCTTTTCGCTGAGCTTGCTGCTCAATCAGGGCAATGGGGTGGGG
>NZ_JBFOCU010000037.1:26580-32848 GCF_040907945.1 Aeromonas sp. s11
GTTTGTTGGGGGGGCTTGGCTTTGCGCTGACTGCGGCCGCCATTATCGCCACCCAGAGCCGGGGTGGTTTGCTGGGTATCTGCGCCGTTGGTGGCCTGTTTGCCTGGCAGCGGGTGAAGTCGAAAACCCTGTTGATCTCCCTGGGGATGGTCGCGCTGGTGGTGCTGTTTGCCGCCGCCGGGATCAGCGACCGGGCATCTGGCGGCGCCGCCGAGAGCGGGGTCGATGCCTCGGCCATGGGGCGGATCTACGCCTGGCAAGCAGCCTGGGGCATGGCGCTGGGCCATCCTCTGGTGGGGGTGGGCTTGTCCAATTTCTATTACAACTACTTCTTCTACAGCCCCCATTGGGATGGGCTTAATCATGCGGTGCACTCCACCTGGTTCGGGGTGCTGGCTGAAACCGGCTTTGTCGGGTTGGCGCTGTTTATCGGCATGGTGACGGTGGCCCTGCGCAGTTGCTGGCGTTGCCAGCTTGCTGGCATGCCTCCTGCAGTGATCACGGCAATGCAGGGGGTGATGGCCAGCATGGTGGGGTTTGTGATTTCGGGATCCTTCCTGACTCAGGGCTTTACCTGGCCCATCTATCTGGAGCTGGCGCTGGCCGTCGCCGCCATCAAGTACGTGCAGCAGGCGGCCACAGAGGTGAAGGCCACCGCTGAGGATCATCAGGAGGCAACCCGGTTGCCGGCAGTGCCACCAACGGGAGCAAGAGGATGAACGCAACCCCTGTTTTGCTGGTTCACTACGGAGAGGACTGGATCCGCGGCAGCGAACGCTGCCTGCTGGATCTGCTGGCCCACCTCGATCGCAGCCGGTTTACGCCCCTGCTCTGGTGCAATAGCCCGACGCTGGCGGCAGAGGCGGCCACCCTCGGGGTAGAAACCATGGTCGAGCCGTTCAGCCTGCTGCTGGGATGGCAGGCGCCCCGTTTTGATCTTGCAGCCCATCGGCGCCTCTCTGGGCGAGCCAGAGAGCTCATCACCGAGCGGCAGATTGGGCTGGTGCACGCCAACAGCGCGGCTCCTTGTCAGTGGCTGGCGGGGGTCTGTCGGGCGTTGCAGGTACCGCTGGTGTGCCACCTCCATGCCCGTTACCAGCCAAGAGACAGGTTCAGCCTGCGGGTCCATCAGGCAAACGTGCTGATCGGGGTGAGCGAGCCGGTGTTGACCGGTTGGCGCCAGGATGGCTGCACGGCCGATCGGTTGATCCGGGTTCCCAACGGGGTGGATGCCGCTCGTCTGAATGGCGGTGCTCACTGGCCGGTCGTCGGCATGCTGGGCTTGCCCCCGGGGGATATGATCATCGCAACCGTCGGCTCATTGATCAAACGCAAGGGAATTGATCTGCTGATCCGCTCGCTGGCTGCCCTGATGGCATCGGGGGAGGAGGCCCAGTTGCTGATCATTGGCAGCGGCCCGGAGCGGGAAGCATTGGTGGCGTTGGCTGTCGAGCTCGGGGTGGCCGAGCGTGTCCACTTTCTCGGCGAGCGGCCGGACAGTGCCGCTATCTTGCGAGGCGGGGTGGATCTGCTGGTCTCCGGAGCCCGTGAGGAGGTGTTTGGTCTGACGTTGGCGGAGGCGGGCATGTTGGGGCTCCCGGTCAGTGCCTATCGGGTGGGCGGCATCCCCGAAGTGGTGGAGGAGGGAGTGACCGGCTTGCTGGCAACCCCGGGGGATTGGGCCGAGATGGCTGAGCACTGGCGGCAATTGAGCAATCCGCAGCGCCGATGTGAAATGGGACGGGCCGCTCAGCTGCGTGCCGCACAGCTGTTCACGGTGGCGCGCTATGTTGACGCAGTCACGGCGGTGTGGGACGCCGCGCTGGCTGGTCGTTGGCACGCAACGGCCCCCACACCCTTCCGACCACTCATGCATTGGGCGGGGCAGCGACTTCTTGCCAGAGGTCGCAATATGCTGGCGAGTGGAATGGCAAGAGTGGCGCAAAAAGTGCAACTGGGGTTTGGCCGCCGCAAGGTGCCAGAGTAAGGGAGCAGCAAGATGAGCATGCAAACTGAGCCGGTGTTTGGAAAGATCATCGTTGTGGATCCCATCCCGTTTCGCGGTGGCTCCAAGGTTGCGACCGAAGTGCTGCTCGATGAGTTGGCCAAACGGATGCCCGGGCTCACATGCCATGTGTTGACCCAGGATCCCGACTCCTGGTCCCGTTGTCAGCATCACCCTCTTTGGCTGCCCCACATATTGAAGGGGCGGGAGTCCGGCATCGGCTATCTGCTCAAACAGGGGTGGCAGACCCTGCTGATCCTCTGGCTGGTGTTGCGTCTGGGGCAGGTGAAGTGCCTGGTGGCGGCGTCCGGGCCTGGGGTGGATCTCTGCTGTTACTGGGCGGCCCGCTGGTTGCGGTGCCGGGTGGTTCAGCTGATCCATGGCCCTGTGGGGTGCTCGGGGCTCTCTGCCAGGGCCTTGCAACGGGCGAGTTTTGTGTTTTATCTCGAATCAACCCGCAGCTCCCTGGCGGCATTGCTGGCCCGGCTTGGCGAGACCGAGTTCCCGTCACACTGGCAGCCATTTACCAACGGTTTGAGCGAGATTGATTGGCCCAAAGCGACCCTGGGTGGTCCCCGCATTTTGTGGGCGGCTTCGTTGCTGCGCTGGAAGGGGCTGGAGACCATGCTGGCCGCCCATCAAATGATCCCTGACGCTCGCCCCGAGCTGATGGTGTGCTATCTGCAACCCAAGGGCACGCTGCAACCCTGTAGCCAGCCTCAGCCACAGCTGCCAGACACGCACTGGTATGCCAACCCCGCCAATCTTGACGAGATCCGATCTCAATGCGGCATTTTTGTCTCCACCAGTCATCAGGAGCCGTTTGGTCTCTCCATTCTGGAGGCCATGGCGGCAGGATTATGCGTGGTGATCCCGGCCGATGGCGCCTGGTGGGATCGACACCTCACCGATGACGTGAATTGCCGCAAATATCAGCCAAACGATCCTGGCGATCTGGCGCGGGTGCTGGCCAGCCTCAACACCATGCCCGACGTGGTCAAGCGACTTGGCCATCATGCCCGCCTGCATGCCATGGTCCATTACAACGCGGCGGATACCTATCAAAGCATACTGGATCAGTGGGAAGGCATGTTGCGATGGGATGCGTTGAGCATTGCCGTGCATGGTTAGCGCGCAGTGGTTCCCCACGGGGAAGATGGGGGGGTATGAGGGACTTATGGTCAGACTGGTTGCGGGAGGGTGGGTGACTCCGCCACTCTGATGCAGTTGCGGCCGGATGATTTGGCGGTGTAGAGCGCAGCATCAGCCAGTTTTACCAGTTCAGACGGCTGCCAGTGACTCGATGGTCTGAGGCAGGCAACACCCATGCTAACGGTCACCAGACCGGTGGCATTTTGTGCGTGTGGCTGCGCGAGTGCAAAAATCAGCCGCTGGATATGTTGGGCAATTTCATAGGCGGATTGACGCTCGACATGTGGCAGCAGGATGACAAATTCCTCTCCGCCGTAGCGGGCCACCAACTCCCCCGAGCGGCGCCCGGATTGCGCCAGGGTATGGGCCAGCAATCGAAGGCACTCGTCACCGGCAACGTGGCCATAGAGGTCGTTGAACTGCTTGAAATGATCGATGTCGAGCATGATGAGCGCAATCGGCATCTCTGTCTGAATACAGCGCTCCCAGGCCTGGTTCAATGAGTTGTCGAACAGACGACGGTTGCCGATGTTGGTGAGCCCGTCGGTATTGCTGAGCGCTTCCAGTTTCCGGTTCGCTTCCGCCAGCTCCTTGGTTCTGAGCTCGATAATGAGCTCCAGCTCATGTTGGCGCTCCTCAAGACTGGTCATCGGGTAAATTTCGCTTTCCCGAGCCGCACTGTAAGGGATGGAGATACTGCTGTGAGCAATTTTCCACGCCATGGCTTCGTGTCGAAAAATCAATACCAGTCTGGCGGTTCTGCTGGAGAGGATAGGTTCTGATTTCGGTAGATGGATATGAAAGAAGGCGGTGACCGCCACCACATCGGCGGCCAGATCTTGCAGGGTCACATCGAGTATTTCCAGGCGGATCCTGCCCGGGATCTGGGCAAAATCGCGGCGGGTTATCCGGATCCACTCATCCCTATCGGTAACCAGAACATCACTGCTGCCGGCAAAACCGCTGAAATTGTCGCTAAACCGCATGGTGAGCCGATCATCCCGTGATGAATACAGCTCGATGTACTCATCAAACAGTGAGCGGATCAACTGTTCCCGTTCAGTGGTCATTGCGCTGGGCCCATGTGAAGTGGTCACGTTTTTCAAACGTTCGATTGAACTATAGTCAATTATGTCATTTTAATTGGCTATCTATCTTGATTTTTCTCGTTTTTTTGTTCAATTCCCGCACTTGGCAAGTGTCCATTGGGCCAGCCAGAAACAAGGCTCCATGGCGTGGTTATCAGAGGCAGTCAGGGGGAGGCTGGCGGCCGCTGCGGGCTGAATTTCACGAGCCGAGCAGGGCTGTCAACGAGTTCGAGTTCGATCAGGCAAGGTAGTGGCTGGGGGCACTGCTAGGCTGATGATTAATACACTTATCGTTTGTCATGTTTATCCTACATTCCGCACCTGATTTAGGAATAAATTTGTCGGTAGCGTTCACCCAATACCTCCAAAATGATCTGCTGGTCTCCTGTTAGCTCCGTTATCTGAGGCGGGGCTTCTCCCAGTCGATACTCATGGATGCCACCAAAGCGCAAAAAGATCCAACGGGCGGTTGGCTGCTGGGTCGGCTTCTTTTTCATATCTGCCACACTGCGGTTCTGCGCCACTAACCCCTGCCGGATCCGGTGCTCCAGGGCCGCATAAATCATCAGGCTACAGGTCATCACCATCAGCAACGCTTCAATTCGTTCCGGTTTTTTCAGGTACAGTGAGGAGGTTAAAAATTCCGGGCTCTTGAGAAAACGAAAGCCTCGCTCGACATTCTGCTGTGCCTTATAGGTGGCCAACAGTTCGGCCATGGTCAGCGTGTCGCTGTGGTCATTGGTCGCCAGGATGAACACCCCGGTCTGGTTGCGAGCCGCTTCAACTTGCGCCAAGCTGGTTGCCGCCACACCACTGATGTGAAACTGGTAGCTGACCGGTGCTTCCCCCTTTTTCGGTCTGCCACAACCGGCATAAACGGGGTCACTCACCACCTCGGCATCCAGTTGCAGCAGCATCAAGCTGGCGCTAAAACGACTCAATTCGGCCTGTGCATCCGCTTGGCAGGCAAAGCGTTTGGCACACAATTTGGCGAAGGCTTTGAGCTCGCGGGTGCTCTCTTTAAGCAGGTTTTTAGCCAATGTTTGCTGCTCACGGTTGCTGGCCTGTTCGCTGCGCACCAGCAACCAGCGCTGCGCGACGCCGGCATAATGGGCGGATTGCCAACAGCCATGATAACCATTGCCCAGCGCAACCAGCGACTGGGTGCCAATCGTTGCCACGGCCTGCTTGGCCTCGTTCAACGTGACCGGCACCCGGGTGACAAACAGTTGCTGCTGTTGCGCCAGCAGTTGCAAGGTCTCGGCACAATACAGTGCTGCATCGCCGACCAGATAACGGCAATCCTGCGCAGCCTTGAGGCTGCTCAAGTGGCGACGAACAGTCTGGGCAAAGGCTTTGGTGTCGTTACTGTTGCCACTGAGGGCCTGCATGTAGATGGGTAGCCCGGCCTGATTTTCACAGATGAGTTCCAGGATAACCTGGTTCAGCTCTGGCCGATGATCTCGACTATAACCCCGCACCAATTGCAGCTTACCGATCGTGTCCCCATCGGCCTGGTCATAGGCGCCATCGACGTGGAAGCTGGTGATATCGAGGTGCACTGCGGTGCTGTTGAGCCCCAGTCGCTCAACGACTTGCGCCGCCATCACTTGATACAAGGTGCTGACATCGGCCTCAAAGAGGGCATCGAGACAGCGCCCGAGCACATCATCATTGAGATCATCTGCACAGATCCCGGGGCCAATCAGGCGCTCAACCGGCTTGTTAGCGAAGAATTGTGGGAACATGTGCAGGGTGCTGCTGTGAAAGCCGAGGCCGTTCACTATCATGGCCACCAAAGCGTCACCGTGTGAGACCTTGAAAGGCGGTGTTTTGGGGAGCACCGCATCAATCATGCGGGCAATTCCCAGTTCTTGGCAGAGTGCGGCGACCAAACCAAGGTGATCGAGGTTACGGATAGCGATAGCGGCCATGATGATCTACCTGCAAAAGAGAGTAATAGATCAGAATGGCCGATCGCCGTCAAGCTTTGAAAAAGCCAAAATTAGGTGCGGAATGACGG
>NZ_JBFOCU010000038.1:0-31341 GCF_040907945.1 Aeromonas sp. s11
TGAGCTAACCCATACTAATTACCCGTGAGGCTTAACCATACAACACCCAAGAAGTGTTCTAAGGCTTGTAACAGATACCAAGCGAACTACTCAAAATTCAGTGATAGTGACAAGCCAGGCGCAACATCACTACTCACGTCAGCTTTTCAGATTGAAGAATTTGCCTGGCGGCCATAGCGCCGTGGAACCACCTGATCCCATGCCGAACTCAGAAGTGAAACGCGGTAGCGCCGATGGTAGTGTGGCATTCGCCATGCGAGAGTAGGACACTGCCAGGCACACAATCCAAGAAACCCCGCTCAATGAGCGGGGTTTTTTATTGCCTGTAATTCAGCAAATAGTCTGATAATTGACCGTTCATTCTCTCTTCTCCGCCGTTTTCTCTGTTTTCCCTCCCCGATTTTCTCCGGTTATGCCATCGCCGCTGGCTCTGGTTGCCGTTATAATGGCCGCCCTCAAGCAAGGTGGTGGTATGAAAGCAGAATATCTACAGCGATTCGGGGGCATTGCCCGTCTTTATGGTCAGAACGCCTTGCGTTCCTTTAGCCAGGCCAAGGTCTGTGTGGTGGGGATCGGCGGCGTTGGCTCCTGGGCGGCGGAGGCGCTGGCCCGTGCCGGTATCAACCAGATCACCCTGATCGACATGGACGATATCTGCATCACCAACACCAATCGCCAGATCCACGCCATGAAGGGGACGGTTGGTCGCCTCAAGACCGAGGTGATGGCCGAGCGCATTCGCTCCATCAATCCGGATTGCGAAGTGATCGAGGTAGACGATTTCGTCACCGCCGGTAACCTGGCCGAGCATATCAAGCGGGAGTTTGACTATGTAGTGGATGCCATCGACTCGGTCAAGGCCAAGGTGGCGCTGATTGCCTTCTGCAAGCGCAACAAGATCCCGGTGATTGTGGCGGGTGGTGCCGGAGGGCAGATGGATCCGACCCAGATCACTGTGGCCGATCTGGCCAAGACCATTCAGGATCCGCTGGCCGCCAAGGTGCGCTCCGACCTGCGCCGGTTGCACAACTTCAGCAAGAATCCGGCGCGCAAATTCGGGGTGGAGTGTGTCTTCTCAACCGAGCAGTTGAGTTATCCGGATGGCAATGGCGGTACCTGTCAGGCCAAGGCGGCCAGCGATGGCACTATGAAGATGGATTGCGCCTCCGGTTTTGGCGCCGTGACGCCGGTGACGGCAACCTTTGGGCTGGTTGCCGCGTCCCGGGTATTGAAGAAGATTGCCGAGCGGGGGACACGCGCCGAGAAAGAGGTCGGGAATGAAGAAGTAGGGGCGATTGGCGAAGCCTAATCGACCACTGAACAAGGCGGGTTAGACCGCTTGTTCCCGGATCGCCAGCACGATCGCTCTGAGCCCGTTACCTCGTGACGGGCTCAAGTGTTTCTCAAGCCCAAGTTCGCTGAAATACCCTTCCATATCAAAAGCCTGGATCGCCGCAGACGATTGATGGTTAAGCGCCGCCAGCACGATGACGATAAGGCCCCGCACGATCCGGGCATCGGAATCACAAGCAAAGTGCCAGCAGCCATCCTCGCTTTGCTCTCCCTTCAGCCAGGCCTGGCTTTCACACCCCTTGAGGCGGAACTCCTCCTGCTGCCATTCGGCGGGTAGCGCTGGCAGCTGCTTGCCGAGCTGGATGATGAGCCGGTACTGGTTCTCCCAGCCGTGGGCGGCGGCAAACTGCTGGCGGATGGCGTCGGCGTTGGGCTCAAGGCCAATCTGGGTATAGCTTGCGAGGTCACTCATTCGTTTGTCTGCCTTAGAAGAAGTCACTGAGTTTGTGCAGGGCGGCCAGCAGGGCGTCGACATCGTCCCGATTGTTGTAGCAGGCCAGCGAGGCGCGCATGGTGCCGCCGATCCCGAGTGATTCCATCAACGGCATAGCGCAGTGATGGCCGACTCGCAGGGCGATCCCCTGCATGTCGAGCAGGGTAGCAGCATCTTGCGGGTGGATGTCGTCGAGCAAGAAAGAGACAGCACCGGCGCGTTGGCCAGGTTCGCCGACCAGACGCAGCCCCGGCACCTGTTGCAGGCCAGCGACCAGATAGTCGGTCAGCGCTTGCTCATGCTGGGCAAGCGATTGCCGATCTTGCCCCATCACAAAGTCGATGGCGGCGGCGAGGCCGATAGCGCCAGCGATATGGGGGGTGCCCGCCTCGAATTTGAAGGGCAGGGTATTGAAGGTGGTGCCGCTGAAACTGACCCGATCGATCATCTCGCCACCGGCTTGCCAGGGCGGCATCCGCTCCAACAGCTCGGTGCGGCCCCACAACACACCGATGCCGGTCGGGCCATAGAGCTTGTGGCCGGAGAAGGCGTAGAAGTCGCAGCCGATGGCTTGCACATCCACCTCGAGATGAGCCACCGCCTGGGCGCCGTCGATCAGCGTCACGGCGCCAACCGCTTTGGCGGCAGCCACCATCCGGGTGACCGGATTGACAGTGCCAAGGGCATTGGAGACGTGGGCCACACTTACCAGCCGGGTGCGTGGCCCCAGCATGGTGTGATAGGCGGCCAGATCGAGATCGCCCCGCTCATCGAGGGGGATAACCCGGATCACCGCGCCGGTACGCTGGGCAACCAGCTGCCACGGGACGATATTGGCGTGGTGCTCCAGCGTACTGAGGATGATTTCATCCCCCGCCTTGAGCTCGCTCATCCCCCAGCTCTGGGCAACCAGATTGATCGCTTCCGTGGTGCCGCGGGTCCAGATCACCTCTTGGCAGCGAGGCGCATTGATAAAGCGGGCGACCGTCTCGCGGGCTGTTTCGAAGGCCCGGGTCGCGCGGCCACTCAGGGCGTGGGCGGCACGGTGCACGTTGGCGTTGTCGACCCCATAGTAGTGAGCGATGGCATCCAGTACAGCGTGCGGCTTCTGGGTGGTGGCGGCATTGTCCAGATAGACCAGAGGGTGGCCGTTTACCTCCTGCGCCAAGGCCGGAAACTGGCTGCGCAGTTGGTCATGCTGTTGCTGATTCATGCTCCCCTCATCATCTGGAAAAAGTCATCATCTCGAAAGGTCGGCCATGATCCTGAAAATAGCGCTCAAACACAAGGCGCGATAAGCCCGATGGGCGGTTGCTTGCTGTGCAGCAGGTGCGGCTCGTCGGGTGATTTCTGGTACAATGCCGCCCCTCATCATAAGCCAAGAGATCCGGCCCATGAAGCTCAACCCCAATCAGAACGAAGCGGTCAAGTATGTTTCCGGCCCTTGCCTGGTGCTGGCGGGTGCCGGATCGGGCAAGACCCGTGTCATCACCAACAAGATTGCCTATCTGGTGCAGCAGTGCGGCTATAACGCGCGCAACATCGCTGCGGTCACCTTTACCAACAAGGCGGCGCGGGAGATGAAGGAGCGGGTCGGCCAGACCCTGGGACGTAAGGAGGCGCGGGGGCTGATGGTCTCCACCTTCCATACACTGGGTCTCGATATCATTCGTCGGGAGCACAAGAGCCTGAATCTCAAGGCTAACTTCTCCCTATTTGATGACACCGACCAGCTGGCGCTGCTGAAAGAATTGACTGAAGACGAGCTCGACAACGACAAGGACAAGCTCTCGGCCCTTATCAGCCAAATCTCCAACTGGAAGAACGATCTTATCCTGCCCGCCCGCGCCATGCGTATTGCTCGCGGGCCGGACGAGGTGTTGATGGCCCAGCTCTATGAGCGTTATCACCGCCAGATGGTGGCCTATAACGCGCTGGATTTTGACGACCTCATCGTGATGCCGACCCTGCTGCTCAAGAGCAATCAGGAGGTGCGCGAGCGCTGGCAGAACAAGATCCGCTATCTGCTGGTCGACGAATACCAGGACACCAATACCAGCCAGTACGAGCTGGTGAAGCAGATTGTCGGCGAGCGGGCCCGTTTTACCGTGGTGGGGGACGATGACCAGTCCATCTACTCCTGGCGCGGTGCCAAGCCGCAGAACCTGGTGCTGCTGAGCGAAGATTTCCCCAGCCTCAAGCTGATCAAGCTGGAGCAGAACTACCGCTCCAAGCGGCGGATCCTCAAGTGCGCCAACATCCTGATCGCCAACAACCCCCACGTCTATGACAAGGCGCTCTTCTCCGAATTGGATGAGGGGGTGAAGCTCAAGGTGCTGTTCGCCAAGAACGAGGAGCACGAAGCGGAGCGGATCGCTGCCGAGATGATGGGCCACAAGTTTATGAACCGCACCCGGTTCAAGGATTACGCCATCCTCTATCGGGGCAACCATCAGTCGCGCATCTTCGAGAAGGCGCTGATGACCAACCGGATTCCTTACCGTATCTCCGGCGGCACCTCGTTTTTCTCCCGCACCGAGATCAAGGACATCATGGCCTACCTCAAGCTGCTGGTGAATCCGGATGAGGACACCGCCTTCCTGCGGGTGGTCAACCTGCCGCGCCGCGAGATTGGCCCCACTACCCTCGAAAAGCTTGGCCAATACGCCAACCAGCGCGGCAAGAGCCTGTTTGCCGCCAGCTTCGAGCTGGGGTTGGAGCAGCACCTTTCCGGCCGCGGCCTCGTGGCCCTGCAGGCCTTCACCAACTGGTTGGTACGCCTTGGCGATCAAGCGCTGCGTGGCAATCCGGTGGAGGCGGTGCGGGACATGATCAAGGAGATCCACTACGAAGAGTGGCTCTACGAGACCTCCCCCAGCCCGAAAGCGGCCGAGATGCGGATGCAGAACGTTTCTACTCTCTATCGCTGGATCACCGAGATGCTGGAAGGAGATGAGTTGGAAGAGTCGATGACGCTGGCTCAGGTGGTCACTCGCCTCACCCTGCGTGACATGATGGAGCGCAACGAGGGGGAGGACGACGCCGATCAGGTGCAGTTGATGACGTTGCATGCCTCCAAGGGGTTGGAGTTCCCCTATGTCTATATGGTGGGGATGGAGGAGGGCTTGCTGCCCCACCAGACCAGCATCGACGAGGACAATGTGGAGGAGGAGCGGCGTCTCGCCTACGTGGGGATCACCCGGGCTCAGACCGAACTGACCTTCACCCTCTGCAAGGAGCGGCGTCAGTTTGGCGAGTCGGTACGTCCGGAGCCAAGCCGCTTCCTGTTGGAGCTGCCGCAGGATGATCTTGAATGGGAAAACCAGAAGAAGGTGACTGCCGAGGAGCGCCAGCAGAAGGGGCAGGTCGGTGTTGCCAACCTGCGGGCGTTGTTCAAGAAGGATTAACCCTAAGGATTGGCCGGGGTCAGTAGCGGTACTATGTCTGCTCCCGGCATGGGCGGTGAGATATAGCGTCCTTGCCCCATCCGGCAGCCGATATCAATCAGCTTCTGCAATTGCTGCTGGTTCTCGATCCCCTCGACTACCAGGGTGTAATCGAGATCCTGACAGATATCCCGCATGGCGCGGATCAGCGCCAAATCTTTGGGCGATTGCAGCATCCGCTGGGTAAAGCTGTCATCCACCTTGATGTAATCCACCGGGAAGTGGAACAGGGCGTTGAGGGAGGAGAAACCGGTGCCGAAATCATCGAGGCTGATCTGGATACCCTTGGCCCTCAGGTCATGCAGGGATGCCAGCGCATCGGAATCTTGCCGCGACAGCTCCCGCTCGTTGAATTCAAAAATCAGATAGCCGGGGGCGACCCCTTCCTCTTCGATAATTCCCATCAGCCGCATGATGTGGTCATGGTTGACCAGATGCTTGCCCGACAGATTGATGGCGACCTTGAACTTGCCCTGCCCGGAGATTGGCAGCCAGTTCTTCAGCTGTTGGCAGGTGTGGCGCAGGATCTGGTAATCCAGCTCCAGAATCAGGCCGCACTGCTCTGCCAGCGGAATAAAGTCGAACGCATCCTTCAGAATCCCCTCCTCGGTCAGCCAGCGCGCCATCACCTCCAGTCCGGTCAGGCGGCTATCCTGCAGCCGAATCACCGGTTGGAAATAGGGGACGATACGCCCCTCCCGCAGGGCTCTGGCCAGCATCTCTTCCGGCGAATTCCAGTTCTGGTTGATGCAATCATCCGAGTAGCTGACGATGCGACTGCGGCCATTGCGTTTGGCCTGATACATAGCCAGATCGGCCTGATGGAGCAGCTGGCTGATATCTGAGGTTTGCTCGGAGACGCTCGATACCCCCAGGCTGACGGTAATGCTCAACTCGTTGCCGAGTAGCCGGAACGGGTAGGAGAGACGGCTGATAATGCGGTTGAGCACCGGGCTGATGTCATCGTCGCTCTTGCTGCTGTCCAGATAGATGACGAACTCATCGCCCCCCAGTCTGGCCACCAGATCGTTTTGTCGGATGCAGGTCTGCAGGCGGCGGCTGACTTCTTTGAGCAGCTGATCGCCAGCACTGTGGCCCAGGGTGTCATTGATCTGCTTGAAGTGATCCACATCGATAAAAATCACCGCAAATCCCGGCGATTTGTAGCGGTTGTAGTGGGTCATGGCGTGGTTGAGGTGGTTCATCAACAGCGCACGGTTGGGCAGCTGAGTCAGCGGGTCGTGAAGCGCATCGAATTGCAGCCGCCGTTCCAGCTCCTGATGCTGCTTGAGCTGCTTTTGCAGCCTGAGGTTGGTCTGACGCAGCTGTTGCAGCCGTTGGTTGATGGAGTCTTCGGTATTGATGTCGTTGAGCTGCTGGCGGATCCGTCTCAGCTCCAGCAGCAGGGTGAGCTGGCCACGCAGGAAGTCGAGAAACAGCTTGTCGTCGGTCTCCAGCGGTTGAGCCGTGCTGATGATGAAGTGGGCGAAGTACTGTTGTTGCAGCCGCAGCGGCATGCTGTGCCAGTAGCGTGACTCCCTGCTCACCTCGATATTGCTGGTGCTGTGGCACAAGCCGCTGATGAACTCGTCTCCCTGATGGGGATGGGCGGGGTAGATCTTTTCCAGCTTCTGACTGGTTAGCCTGACCAGCAGCATGTCCTCGATGGTGAGCATCTGGCGCAGTACCGCTTCCAGCTGGGAGAAGAGCGCCTGAGCCGGCAGGGTATTGGCGAGCCGCATGATGCGGCTGATGCTCTCGATTTTCTTTTTCCAGTTCGGGTCTTTGCGGATTAGCGGCGAAGGGAGCTCGGTGAGATGGGAGCCCGCCTGGGTTTCGGTCAGCCGTTTGGCCAGACACTCCAGCAGCAGGCGCAGGGTCGGCAGGTCGGCTGGGGTTCCACGCGCCAGCAACCACTGTATCTGGCCATGCTCGATGGGGAAGACGCACCACCCTTCGGCCTCATCCAGCTGGGTGAGTTGATCGGTGATGCGGGACTGCTCACGGCCCAGCTGTTGCTTGAAGATGTCGCTGACCTTGTAGGCGTAAAGCCAGTTCAGACCGGTATCGGAGAGGCCCAGCATGCCGAAATGTTGCAGCGGGCAGAGTTGGTCAATCTGCTGGATCAGGGCATCGTAATCGTCAGACGTGGCGGTTTGTGGCGCCGGGAAGTCCATAATGGCAGAGACCAACGCCAACAGAGGAGTTGAGTAGTGGGGTTCGATGGATTGGGCCGACATGTGCAACTCCCGATATGTCTACCTTACAAGAGTAGTCGGAAGCCGATAGATTGAAAGGGCCGCAATTGCGGCCCTTTCAAATACTTACAGCTTGTCGATCATGTAGTGGATGGCGTTTTCAATCTCTTCATCACTACAGTTCGCACAGGTGCCGCGCGGAGGCATCATGCCGGACTTGCCGGTAAAGCCTTCAATGGCATGTTTCTTGAGAGTATCAATGCCCTGGGCGATGCGAGGATCCCAGGCTGCCTTGTCACCCCGTTTGGGGGCACCGGCGGCGCCAGTGTCGTGACAGGCAAAGCAGGCGCCCTTGTATACCGTTTCGCCATCGCGGGGACCGGAAGAGGCGGCCGCCGTCGGTGCAGCACTCGCGCCGGCAATACCTTCCAAATCCTTGGCGGTATAGACCTGACCGATTGGTTTGATCCGCTCGGCAATGGCTTCCGGTGACATCTCATCGGCAGCAAGCACTGCCCCAGACAAGCTGGCGGCCGTCATCCCGACAGCCAGCAAATAGCTCAGTTTTTTCAACACGCTCATATACTCCCAGCAGTCTTTTATTATCCATGTAAACGACGGGATTATAACCGAATAGTTACAGCCATTTAAACGCTTGTGTGTGAAGTGTTAAACACTCTGCGTACAAAGTTTTGGCCGATATCACGGCAATTTGGGTGGTGGAGATAAAAAGAAACCCGGCATTCGCCGGGTTTCGAGTAACCAAGGGGTGAAAAGGGTTATTTATCCCAGCTCAGGATCACCTTGCCGGAGTGGCCGGAACGCATCGCATCGAACCCCTGCTGGAATTCGTCGATGTGGAATCTGTGGGTGATGATGGGGGAGAGATCCAGCCCGGACTGGATCAGGCTGGCCATTTTGTACCAGGTCTCGAACATCTCGCGGCCATAGATCCCTTTGATAAACAGCCCCTTGAAGATCACCTTGTTCCAGTCGATGGCCATGGTGGAGGGGGGGATGCCGAGCATGGCGATCTTGCCGCCGTGGTTCATCTTGTCGAGCATCTCCTGGAAGGCGCTCGGGACGCCGGACATCTCCAGCCCCACGTCAAACCCTTCGGTCATGCCCAGCTCGCTCATTACGTCGGCCAGCTTCTCCTTGGCCACGTTGACCGCGCGGGTGGCGCCCATCTTGCGGGCCAGCTCCAGCCGGTATTCGTTGACGTCGGTGATCACCACGTGGCGCGCACCCACATGGCGGCAGACGGCGGCGGCCATGATGCCGATGGGGCCTGCCCCGGTGATGAGCACATCTTCACCCACCAGATCGAAGGAGAGGGCGGTGTGCACCGCATTGCCGAACGGGTCGAAGATGGCGGCCAGCTCGTCCGGGATGTTGTCCGGCAGCTTGAAGGCGTTGAATGCGGGGATCACCAGATACTCGGCAAAGGCGCCCGGGCGGTTGACGCCAACACCAATGGTGTTGCGGCAGAGGTGAGTGCGGCCAGCGCGGCAGTTACGGCAGTGACCGCAGGTGATATGCCCTTCACCGGAGACCCGATCGCCGATGGCGAAGCCGCGCACCTCCTGACCGATGGCGACCACTTCGCCGACATATTCATGGCCGACCACCATGGGTACCGGAATGGTCTTCTGGGACCACTCGTCCCAGTTGTAGATGTGGATATCGGTGCCGCAGATGGCGGTTTTGCGGATCTTGATCAGCAGGTCGTTGTGGCCGAGCTCGGGGGCCGGTACATCCGTCATCCAGATGCCGACCTCTTTGTGCAGTTTGGAGAGTGCTTTCATGGCTGTTCCTTCAATATGAATGCAGAAAAAAGGGGCTGCAGCCCCTTGATTCAAATCAGATAACGCCGAGTTCACGGCCGATGCGGATAAAGGCATCGATCGCCTTGTCCAGCTGCTCGCGGGTATGGGCGGCAGACATCTGGGTGCGAATGCGGGCCTGACCCTTGGGCACGACCGGGAAGGAGAAGCCCACCACATAGATGCCAGCTGCCAGCATGCGGCTCGCCATTTCGGAGGCGAGTTTGGCATCCCCCAGCATCACCGGAATGATGGCGTGGTCGGCGCCTGTCAGAGTGAAGCCGGCGGCGCTCATCCGCTCGCGGAAGTAACGGCTGTTCTCTTTTAGACGTGCGCGCAGGTCGTGACCTTCCGCCAGCATGTCGATCACCTTGATGGTGGCGGCAACGATGGAGGGGGCCAGCGAGTTGGAGAAGAGGTACGGGCGGGAGCGCTGACGCAGCCAGTCGATCACCTCTTTCTTGCCGGAGGTATAGCCGCCGGATGCGCCGCCAAGCGCCTTGCCCAGAGTGCCTGTGATGATGTCGACCCGATCCATCACGCCGCAATATTCATGGGTGCCGCGACCGTTTTCGCCGATAAAGCCGACGGCGTGGGAGTCATCCACCATCACCAGCGCATCGTATTTGTCGGCCAGATCGCAGATGGATTTGAGGTCGGCGATGACGCCATCCATGGAGAAGACACCGTCGGTGGCGATCAGCTTGAAGCGGGCGCCATCGGCGTCAGCCTGCTTGAGCTGGGCTTCCAGCTCGGCCATGTCGTTGTTGGCGTAGCGATAGCGCTTGGCCTTGCACAGCCGCACGCCGTCGATGATGGAGGCGTGGTTGAGGGCATCGGAGATGATGGCATCTTCGGCACCGAAGAGGGTCTCGAACAGGCCGCCATTGGCGTCGAAGCAGGAGGAGTAGAGGATGGTGTCTTCAGTGCCGAGGAAGGCAGACATCTTCTGCTCCAGCGCTTTGTGCTGATCCTGGGTGCCGCAGATGAAGCGTACCGAGGCCATGCCGAAGCCGTGGCTGTCGAGTCCCTGATGGGCGGCGGCGATCAGATCCGGGTGGTTGGCCAATCCCAGATAGTTGTTGGCACAGAAGTTCAGTACCTGCTCACCGCCGACGGCGATGCTGGCCTGTTGGGCGGAGGTGATGATGCGCTCCTGCTTGTACAACCCTTCAGCTTGCACCTGGTTCAGTTGCTCGGTCAGGTGACGATAGAATCCGTTAGACATCCTCGATCCTTATTGGCTATTTCAGCTGCGTATCAACAGAGGGCGACATTTTACTGCAATCTGTTGCGGTAAATTCAAATGATTGTGCTGATATTCAACAAATGTGAAACAGATCTCACCCAGTTGGTTGGGCCAGCTGACGGTAGTGTTGCTCCAGCTGCTGGATCTGTCCGGCCACCTGGGGTTGCACATAAGGGCGCAGCAGGAACAGCACCTTCAACACGCCCTGATAGAGCAGCGGTTTGGTGATGCGGGTGTTGGGGGCCTGGGCAATCTGGAACGGGATCCAGCAGGTCACCACCATCTTGATGGTCTGGCCCAGATCCGGCAGGTCTTCATCGCTGACATCGATGATGCCCCCTTCGCGCAGGCTTCTGAGCAGCGCGACCACGGAGGAGCGCATCTGCTCCTGGGCCTTGAGGTACTTCTGTTGCAGCGGTTCGTCACGGCTCAGGATGTCCGGCAGGTTGGCGTAGAAGAAGCGGAACTGCCACATCAGATAGAAGATGGCATCCAGATAGCCCATCAGATCCTGCAGGGTGATCTCACGGTTGCGGGTCGGGACGAAGCTCTCGCTCAGGTGGCGGGCATACTGGTCGAAGATGGAATGGATGATGTCTTCTTTATTGCGGAAGTGGTAGTAGAGGTTGCCCGGGCTGATGCCCATGTGCGCCGCAATATGGTTGGTGGTGATGTTACGTTCACCCTGATCGTTGAACAGCTCGGTCGCGCTGTGAATGATCCTGTCTCTGGTTTTCATCACTCATTCCTCCAACAGGTTCCGCTCGGGGCAGTTTTGAACAAGGTCGAATCCCCGGACGGCCCGTGATAAACTTTTCGGCAATTTCAAATTGGCTCACTATACACAGCTTTAACAAGCAGTCACATGTAGCCATCAACGTACGAGAGGCAAACTCCATGATCGTAGTAACTGGCGGTGCTGGCTTTATCGGCAGCAATCTGGTCAAGCAGCTGAACGCTCAAGGACGGACCGATATCGTGGTCATTGATGACCTGACCGACGGCACCAAGTTCGTCAACCTGGTCGATCTGACCATCGCTGACTACATGGACAAAGACGAGTTTCAGGCTCGGATCGTCTCCGGTGACGAGTTTGAAGAGTGGGACAACGGCATCGAGGTGATCTTCCACGAAGGTGCCTGCTCTGCCACCACCGAATGGAACGGCAAGTTCATCATGGAGGTCAACTACGAGTACTCCAAGGATCTGTTCCACTACTGCATCGAGCGTGAAATCCCGTTTATTTACGCCTCTTCTGCCGCGACCTACGGTGGCCGCAATGACAACTTCATCGAAGATCCCAAGTTCGAACAGCCGCTCAACGTCTACGGCTACTCCAAGCAGCTGTTTGACCAGTACGTGCGCCGCTGGATGCCGGAGATCAACTCTCAGGTTGTCGGCCTCAAGTACTTCAACGTCTACGGCCCGCGCGAGCAGCACAAAGGCTCCATGGCTTCCGTTGCCTTCCACCTCAATACCCAGGTGAAGAAGGGCGAGAATCCCAAGCTGTTCGAAGGTTGCGATGGCTTCCCGAACGGTGGCCAGATGCGTGACTTCATCTATATCGATGACGTCTGCAAGGTAAACCTCTGGTTCTGGCAGAACCCGCAACACTCCGGCATCTTCAACTGCGGTACCGGCCGTGCCGAGCCGTTCCAGAACGTGGCCGAAGCGGTGATCAAGCATCATCAGAAGGGAGCCATTGAGTACATTCCCTTCCCGGATCACCTCAAGGGCCGCTACCAGAGCTTCACCCAGGCTGATATGACCAAGCTGCGCAGCGTGGGTTATGACGCCGAGTTCAAAACCGTTGCCGAAGGGGTAGCGGATTACATGGCCTGGCTCAACCGCTAACAGGTGAGCACAACGCGGCAGTTTGAGCGCAAAACCGGAAGTGGGCACTCGCCTGCTTCCGGTTTCTGGTCTCTGTGGCTGCTTGCCGTTCCTCTCTTATCTACCGGGTAACCGCGCGATGAATATATTGATGGCACTCTCCCAGCTCGAGGTAACGGGAGCTGAGGTCTATGCCACCACGGTCGGTAACGAACTGACCCAGCGTGGTCACAACGTCTTTTATGTATCAGATACTCTGACCAAGCCGACGCTTGGCCCAGTCTTCAAGCTGAGATTCAACAAGCGCAGCATTCTGCGCCGCTTCTGGCACGTCTTCTACCTTATCTATCTCATCAAAAAGCACCATATCCAGTTGGTGCATGCTCACTCCCGCGCCTCCGGCTGGAGCAGTTATGTGGCCTGCAAGCTGACTGGCACCCCGATGATCACCACGGTTCATGGTCGCCAGCCGGTGCACGCTTCGCGCAAGGCATTCCATGCTCTCGGCTATCGGGCAGTTGCCGTTTGTGAGGATATTGCCCATCAGATTGTCGACAATCTGGGGGTCGATCCCGCGATCGTGCAGGTGCTGCGCAACGGTATTGAAACCGACAAATTCCAGCCTGTGCCTGCGCCGGACAACCCAAAGCCGGTGATTGCCATCATTGGCCGTTTGAGCGGCCCCAAAGGGGAGCTCTGTTACCGTCTGCTCGATGAAGTGCTCGATCTGGATGCCTGCAAGGTACGGATTGTCAGCGGTACCAAGGTGCCGGAGCGCTTTGCCCGTTTCGAAGGACGCGCCGAGTTTGTTGGCTATGTCGATGATGTGCCCGCTCTGCTGGCTGGCAGCGATTTGGTGATAGGTGCCGGTCGGGTGGCGATGGAAGCACTGCTCTGTGGTCGACCCGCCTTTGCCATTGGTGAAGCCAGGGCCATTGGTCTGGTGACCGAACAGAATCTGGATGATGCTCTGGCGAGTAATTTTGGCGATATCGGCCCCAAGGATCTGGCTATCGATTTTGCTGCCCTGAAGGGAGAAATCGAGACCGCCCTGGCCAGCAAGACGGTGCCGGAAGCCATTCGGCAACGCATTCAAGATGAGTATGGCTTGCAGGGGGTAGTATCCGGCCTCGAAACCATCTATCAGGATGCCGTAGTCGAAACACTGCGCCGCGAGATGCCGGTCATCATGTACCACCGTTTTATCGAGCAGGATAGCGAGAAAGGGGTGCACGGTACCTGGATGCCGATCACCATGTTCGAGAAGCATCTGCGCCTGATGAAGTGGCTCGGCTACGAAACCCTGACGTTCCGCGATCTGGCGGACAAAGGCTTTATCCACCGTCTGCAATACGGCAAGAAGTACCTGATGATCACTGCCGATGACGGCTATCAGGACAATCTGACCCGCATGCTGCCACTGCTGGAAAAATATGGTTACAAAGCTGTGGTGTACGTGGTCACCGGCGAAGGTTATAACCGTTGGGATGTGGATCATCCGACCAATCCGGATACCAAGGTCTCATTGATGAGTGGTGAGCAGGTCAAGGCGCTGGCCGCTAGCGGTCATGTGGAGATTGGGGGTCATACCCTGACTCACCCCCGCTTGAGCAAGCTCACACCCGAACAACAAGCCCATGAAATTCAGGAGAATAAACGCCAACTGGAGGCCCTGCTTGGCCATCCGCTGCTCTCGTTTGCCTACCCTTACGGAGATATGAACGAGAGTGCCAAGGAGCAGGCTATCGCCGCCGGGTATCGTTTTGCTGTCGCTACCAATAGTGGCCCCAAAGCGATGCACCAGGACCCTTTCCAGATCCGCCGGATTGCTATCTTCCCCCGAACCGATGTGTTCGGATTGTGGCGCAAAATTCGTGGGAATTATGTCTTCAGGAAGTGATTTATGCTGCCAGTTATTCAGGTCTTTTTTGATCGCCTGACCACAGTGCTTTTTTCTGCCACGTTGGCATTTACATTTTGTGGGCTTTTTTTGCTACCAGATGGTAAGACTATTCTTGCCAATATGTTGGTTATCTCGATTTTGGTTGGTATCGTTAATCTTATCATCGGGAAGAGTAGGGATGTTGGGCTACATGATCGTCGCATTTTATGGCTTTTTCTTGGGTATGCCGCGTTTATTTTTATTAACCGTCTCATTCATGGTGATCAATATGGTGTGATGCGTAGTTTGGTCTATGTCGTCTTATTTGGCCTCTTGGTACCGAGGAGAGAAATCGTTCTAAAAGTTAGTCGATACGCCATCATTGCGGGTGGAGTAGGAATGGGTTTGATCAGCCTGTGGCAACAGTCTCATGGCATCTATAGGGTTGAGGGATTTACCAATGCGATACTGTTTTCACAGGCAAGTTTGGTGATAGCGCTGTTGGCTTGGGGGCTATACAAAGAGACATCTATTGCCAGATGGGAGAAGGTGGGGGCTTTGTTATCTGTCTTGATGGCACTTTACAGTCTTTATGCTTCTCAGAGCCGCGGTGTTTGGCTAGCATTTATGACGATTGTTGGTTTGATTGTGCTTGTTAAGGCGATGAAAAAACCGCTCAAATATATTTTGTTTTTGCTTCTAATACTGGGCAGTGGTGCATTTTTTTACAACCAGAGTTCCGTGTTGCAAGAGCGTGTTCAGGCCAGTATTTCCGATATAAGCAATGCAGAGAAGGGGGTTTATGGAACCTCTTGGGGGCTACGTCTGGTTGCATGGCAGGGGGCATGGCAAGGCTTTCTAACCTCCCCTGTAATTGGAGTAGGGACGGACGGATTTGATATCACGAAGCAATCTCTGGTGGAGTCAGGAGTTAGCACCCCCTTATTGCTTGATTCTCAATTGACCCATTCCCATAACCAATACATGCAAAGCCTCATCATTCGTGGTGCTGTAGGGGGAGTAGTACTTTTGTTGTTTCTTGGTCTACCGATATGGTGGGCATGGAAAGAGTGGGGGGGATTATCGTCAGGTGTATTTTTGCCATTATGCTTTGTTATCAGCGGGATGAGTGATGTTCCGTTTGAGCATCAGAGTGTGCTGTATTTATATGTATTGAGTATGATGTTTTGTTTTTATAAAAATGACCTTTTAGATAAAAACTATATTGAAAAATAGATGATTTATTATGGTAGGGGGTAACGATGCTGCCGATATTTGTTGTTAGTATGAAGAAAAGTGTTGACAGACAAAAATCTATATCTGATCAAATGGCATTTATGGGGCTAGAATTTTCTTTTTTTGATGCGGTAAATGGGCATGATATACCTGACCACTTGGTTACTTATGTCGATAACGCTCAGGCAGAGCGTGAGTGGGGTAAAAGACTTACGCCTGGGGAGATCGGATGTGCTTTAAGCCATATCGAAATATATAAGAAAATGGTAAAGGAAAATATTCAGAGGTGCCTCATAGTTGAAGATGATGCTAAATTGCATATTCATTTTAGGAAAATTATTGAAGAAATAATACGGATTGACAATTCTGATCTTGTTTTTTTGCATCATGGGAAAGCAAAACATTGGCCATTATATAGGAAACTGTCAGAAGGGTATCGATTGGTTAGATATCGCCGACCAAGTAAAAAATCTAGAAGAGCTATTTACTCGACAGCTGCATATATGATTACCTTGAAAGGTGCAGAAGCTTTGATTAAACATGGTTTGCCTGTCAGAATGCCTGCTGACTTCCTTAGTGGGAGACCTCAGTTACACCATCTTCGTTCCAGTGGGGTTGAACCGTGTTGTGTTGATTCTGGCTGGTTTGATACCACTATTTATGGCAGATAACCAATTGGTAGACTATATGAAAAGGCAAGTTAAAACACTTATTCGCTATTTGCAAAAAAAGCGGGATGATGTCAGAAGAAAGATAGGAATGCTTTTTTTTGACAAAAAAATAACTAGTCGAAGAGTTAAAAAAATTCTTGTTATGCGACTAGATGCTAAATGGGGTGACTCTATTGTTTCATCCTTTTTCTTTCGGGAGGCCGTAAAATCTAATTTTGATGTAACTGTGCTGACGGTTCCATCCCTCGTATCTTTATATCAGGATGAATTTTTAGCATCTAAAGTTTTCTCTTTGCCAAAGAGGCCTGGTTATATTTCATTATATAAACTTGCCAAAAGCATTGGTGATGTAGATGCAGTTATTCATTTGGTCGATAGAATGAGTATGAAGGATATGTTTTTTATCCGCCTGCTTAGGCCTGGAATGGTTTTTTCTTTGGACGATGACCTTGAGTTAGTTAATGGCAAGATGGGTAATGTGACAAAAAATATATCTTATGCTAATAAATATGCTTTTGTACTGAATGAGATTGGGGTTAATGACGTTGATTTATCGTATGTGATTCCAAAAACTACAGATGATAGCATTGTGCCGTATGATGTATTATTTAATCCATTTGGGAGTACAAAAAATAAATCATTAACTGTTGAGCATGCCAATAAAACACTATCTAATTTGGCCGAAAAATTTAAAAATAAAAGGTTTGGCATCCTGAGTTCACCTGGCACTCGTAATGTTGCATTATTAATGAAGCCTCAAGGCATGGATAATGTCAGTGTGGTTGAGAATATAACTACAATTTATGATGCGATATCACATATCCGATGCTGTAAAACGCTCATATCTGTTGATACGGCATTGGTTCACATTGGAGATGGCCTTAATAAAAATATAATAGCCATCTTTCCAAGGAATAATACAGAATTCAACCCATGGCTCCCAGCCGACAAACCCAACATTAGCATATTGTTCAGTGATGCAAATGGAAGTGAGGTTGACTTAAACAACTTTAATATTAATGAACTACTTCGTGGTTGTGAAAAATTACTATCTTGAGTTAGTACGCGGTCTTGGAAGACCGCATTTAATTATGGGTTCATAGTGTCTTGAATTTATTTATAGTGTTTTCTTGAGAAAATTTTTGATAGTGCTTTGATTCTATAGTGAACCTAAATTTGTCCAGTGTTATTATATTTTTTGCTATCTGATTGTTTTTATCTAGTGGTGATAAAAAATATGCCAAGTCATCAATAAGTATCTCAGCTGGTCCAGATGGACAATCCACACTGATAACCGGTGTGTGGCAGATAAGTGCTTCAATAAGTACTGTTGGCAATCCTTCAGCATCTGATGTCAGGATGAGTGCTTGGGCAGCTTTGATATAGGGGTAGGGATTCTTCTGAAAGTCGATGATCTTCACCTTGTTGGCAAGGTTCATCTTCTCGATCATGGCTTCAATATGAGGGCGTCGCGCCCCTTTGCCCATCAGGACGAGTGGCGTAGCAACGCCGCTTAGCTTATATGCCTGCAAGAGACGATCGTGGCGTTTCCGCTCTTCAAAGGTGCCGACATGGATAAAATACTTGTCGAATGGCTTGCTGAAAGGTTCATTAGCCAACGCCTGAATTTTCTCGATATCAAACGGATTGTAGATAACCTGACACGATTTGGGTGTGGCTTTTACATTTTGTAAAATGTCGT
Organism: Aeromonas sp. s11; assembly: GCF_040907945.1. Taxonomy (NCBI): domain Bacteria; kingdom Pseudomonadati; phylum Pseudomonadota; class Gammaproteobacteria; order Aeromonadales; family Aeromonadaceae; genus Aeromonas; species Aeromonas sp. s11. Next base: position 17,830 of record NZ_JBFOCU010000038.1, read on the forward strand.
CCGCGATGCCACGAGATACGCAGATCAGTTTCTTGCCATTATAGAAGCGCTTGAATTTTTCATATCCTTTGGCATTGTCTTTGGCAAAACCGGTGACATTGCCGTGGATCCAGTAATAGATATTCAGTGTATCGGGCAGGTGTCTGGTAATTTTATCACATGAGCATGAGATAATTACGTCAGGTGAAATCTCTTTGATTCTTTTCAGGATCAGCGATGCTTGTATTTTTTCAACCGCGATATTGGATATGGCTTTGGTCAGTTTTGTGACAATGCCAAGATCGATAGGATGAATATTGTCGGGCAACGTATGATCGATTTTTTCCCGCAAGGTAAACAAGGTAACATCGGCACCGGCATCTTTTAGCAATGATGCGGTATTGAGCAAAACCTTTTCCGCACCACCACCATACAAGTCTTCAACAATGAATAAAAACTTTTTAACTGGTGGGGTCATAACTGCTCCGCGGGTCTCATAACTGACTGGTAAATCTACTAAAAATGTGAATCGTAAACGAGCAAAATCAGGTGGCAACTGTTAAAGTCGTTAGCAATTTTTTCAATAGGTGTGGATCAATGATTGGTCTTAGTGGGCGCTACCATAACGCATTATTCGCGGCCTGTATATTTGCCGGGCTGCTGCTCTCCTGGCTGTTTTCCGATCACCAACTCCTCACCGGCGATCAGACCCAGATGCTCGACAAGGGTTACCTTGGAGCCTATGAGGGGGTCTGGCTCAGCTATGGCAATGCGGCGAGTGCGGTGGGCAATGTGCCGGGGAGCTTGTCGGCCTGGCTGATCGGCGGGCCGCTGCTGCTGTGGGATTCTCCCTATGCCCCCATGGTGTTGCTGCTGGCGATGCGGTTGGTCGGATTCCTGCTGTTTGATGCGGTGATCCGTCAGGTGTTTGATGACAGGGTGCGCCTGCTGTTTCTGGTGCTCTGCTGGCTTAACCCCTGGTTCCAGTACGAGAGTCTGCTCTACAACCCCTCCTATCTGTTCCTTTTCTCGGCCATGCACTGCTGGTCGGCCTGGCATATGCGCGAGCGGGCCTCCTTCTGGCACATGATCGTCCACCTGCTGGCCATCGGCATGGCGATGCAGCTGCACTACTCCTGGCCGCTGCTGGCGGTAATGTCCACCTATCTGTTCTGGCGCCGCATTCTCAAGGTGAGCTGGAGCGGGGTGGTGGTGGCTACCCTGCTGATCGGTGCCTCCCTGATCCCCTACGCTATGGAAGTGATGAGCAACAGCCATATCACTCAAAACGTCGATCCCGAGGCGCGCCAGCGCTATATCGGCTGGGGGCTGGTGCACGTCTATCCGGTGTTGAAATCAGTGCTCTACTGGCTGCGTTACGGCTCTTGGCTGTTTGCCAGCAAGCTGGTCAACGATACCCAGTTCATCTGGTTGGCGGGGCACGAATACCTGCAGATGGCGGCAGTCTGGCTGTGGCGGGTGGTGATTTACGGGGTAGGCTCGGCGACTTTGCTGCTGGCGGCAAAGGCCAACTGGCAGCTGTGGCGTGAACTCAAGCCGCGTCTGCTGCGCAGTGATCGGGCTGAGGTGGATGGTGAAAGCTGGCTCGGCCTCTATGCACTGGCGGCAGTGCTGGCGGTGCTGGTGAGTGCGGCGCTCTCGCCCATCATCTTCAACTACTGGCACCTGATGCTGATCTTCCCCTACGCCCTGTTCCCGATCCTGCTGTTACTGGTGCGCTGGAGCCGCCGTTATCCGCAGTGGGTTGGCAAGGGGCTGCTGGCAGCCACCCTGTTCTGCACTGCGGTGAACCTGATCGCGGCGTGCGACAGCACCAAGTTCTCCTATCAGGCGGATTACAAAACCCAGGTGCTGGAGTATCTGCAAGAGATGAAGCTGCAACCCAAGCAGTGAGTCATCCACGGCCAGCTCCCCGATCTCGGTGGGCTGGCTGTCACTATTCGAAACGGTCCATATGGGCGAAGTTTTTGGCTTCGGCAACCCAACCCTCACGCCCCTGCTTGTCCCGAATTTTTACCCACCACTGGTTCTGCGGTGACCGGCCGTATCTGATCTCTTTGCGCGCATAGTCATAATCGAGAATGTAGGTTTTGCCCTTGTACCAGAACAGGCTATTGCCTTCGCCCAGTCCGCCGAGGATATAAAGCCTTTCCCCTGCCTTCATATTCAACAGCGGCCCTTTTCCCTCCTCGTTGTAGCCCAGCTTGACCGATCTGAGTATTTCGACGATCCCCGGTTGTTCGGTAATGACAACCCCGGTCAGTCCTTCCACCTGCTGGCCGCGGGGTATCCGGAACAGCGCTTTGGCCGTCAGGGATGGTTTGGCTCTGACGATCACCTCTTGCTTGGTGGTCCATGTCTTATAGGTGCAACCTTCAAACGGGCAGCGACCCCAGTCGTAATAGGGCAGGCGCGGCTTTTCATCAGAACTTACGGTCGCAGCAAACAACGACAACAACAGCAAAAACAGTCTCATGAATCTACCTGTCCGGCGGGGCGCTCACCCGCCGGTTTGATGAATGGGGCCGCACTATATCTCAAGAGACCAAAATCCATCAAAGCAGCGGAATTATTGATTTTCACTTCAATAAAACGGGGCCCATTGGTCATGGGAGTCGGGGGCACAAGAGGTCGAAGCGCGGCGGGAGCGGATAGCCCGCCCCTTTGCCTTGTGCCATGCTGATGGCTATCAGGGCATCGGGTCGGCACCTATGGGCATCTCTCGTTCGGGCACGCGTTTGGTATTACTGCTATCGGCACTTCTTCTCCCTCTTATGACCATCAGCCAGGCTGTGGCGATCACCGCGCCGCTGCGGGGATGTGTCTTCCAGCTGGCGCCGCTGGTCACCATCGATCAGCAGGGCGAGGTCTCCGGGCCGGTGATCGACTACTTTCGCCGTCATATCGAACCCGCGATCGGGCGCACCATCGAGTGGCAGGGGCTCAATGTGGCGCGGCTGCTCAGCAACCTCGAGAGCGGCGAGTGCGATCTGACCCCGTTGCTGAGTTACAGTCCCGAGCGTGCTCGTCACTTTCGCTATATCGACCCCCACCTGTTGCTGCGGCGGCCGGTGCTGGTGGTACTGGTGCCATCGCGACTTCACTCGGTCGAACGGCAGGAGGATCTCTACGGCACCACCATCGGCTGGTCGAGTCAGGCGATCGTGCCGCCGCTGTTGCAGCATCCGCAGATCCATATCGACACCCTCTCCCAGCTCAGCTGGGAGCATGGCAACATGCAGAAGTTGCTGCGCGGGCGGATTGATGCGGCGCTCTTCTCCAACGATATCTCCGCCAACCATTTTCGAGCCAAACTTCCTGCGGCGACCCGCCTCATCTACCTGCCGGTCACCCCGCTGCAGGTGCATATCGTGTTGAACAAGTCGTTGGGGGACGGCAATCCCGAGCTGGTGCAACATATGCGTCAGATGGTGGAGCGGGTGCCGCTCGCCTCGCTGGTGGAGCCAACCCCGCGGCTGTGGGGGCGTTGAGAGGGGGTTGCGTGCAATAATCTACAAGTCCAATGCCCGCTTCTGGTGTATCTATAACCCATGAATACCACCGATTCCCTCATCCGCTACTGGCAATCCCCGCACCTGCCGGGGGTCGAGCTGTCACACTCCCACCACAGGGCGTTCAGCTACGGCCGCCATGTCCATCTCGACTACCATATCGGGCTGGTGCAGCGGGGTGGCCAGAAGTTTATCCACAAGGGAAACAGCCACCATCTGGTGCGCGGGGTGCTCTCTACCGTCAACCCGGACGAGGTGCACGACGGCCTCAGCCTGTTGCCGGAAGGGTATGAGGTGCGGGTTTTTGCCATCGATCCCCAGCAGCTGGCGCTCTGGCTGCCGGAGCAGCCTGAACCCTTCTTCGACAAGGGATTGCAGAGCCGCCCCGACCTCTATCAGGGCTTTGCCCAGCTGCACAGCTATCTCGACAACCCCAAGGCCGATGGCCTGCTGATCGAGAGCCAGCTGCTTGCCCTGCTGGGGGAGCTGCTGCATCTGGCCCCCGAGGTACACCAACTGGCCGATCCCCAGTTGCGATTCCTGCGCGACTACTTGATGGCCGCCCTCGACGAGCCCCACTCGCTGGAAGAGCTGGCGGGGCTGCTCGGGCTCGACCGCTTCGCCTTCCTGCGCCAGTTCAAGAAGCGCAGCGGCATGACCCCCTATGCCTGGCTGAAACGGCTGCGGCTGGAGCAGGGCAAACGGCTGCTGGCGAGCGGGATGGCGGTGAGCGAGGTGGCGCTGGCGGTCGGCTTCTTCGATCAGAGTCACTTCCACCACGGTTTTCGCCAGGCATTCGGTCTGACGCCCGCCGAATTTCGTGCCCAGATGCAATCTTTTACAAGCCGCGCCCCCCGCTGATCCGCCATGCTGGCTCTCCGTCGTTAAAGCGAGAGTTGTTATGCTGACCAGTCTGTTCGTTACCCTCGGCCTGATGCACCTGATTGCACTGGCCAGCCCCGGCCCCGATTTCGCCCTGATCTTGCGCACCAGCCTGCACCGGCCAACCGCCCTTGGCGCGGCGCTGGGCATCTCGCTGGCGATCATGGTGCACGCCACCCTGAGCCTGACCGGGATCAGCATGCTGATCGCCAGTCACCCGCTGCTGTTTATGGTGATCAAGTGCTGCGGCGCCCTCTATCTGGGCTGGTTGGGGTGGGGCGCCCTGATGGCGGCTCGCCAGCAGAGCAGCACCGTGATGGCCAGTGCCGCCAACGAGCTGCGTGGCTGGGGCAGGGGCGTGCGCACTGGCCTTGCGACCAATCTGCTTAACCCCAAGGCGCTGGTGTTCTTTATCGGTCTGCTGGCCGCCATGGTGACGCCAGAGGTGGACGGGATGACCCGCAGCCTGCTGGTGGGCGAGCTCTTCATCATCTCCCTCTGCTGGTTCGGGCTGCTGGCGTGGAGCCTCTCCACCGATCGTGCCCAGCGCCTGCTGCTGCGGATGCAGCGGCCACTCAATCTGGTGACCGGCGTGCTGTTTGCGGTGGTCAGCCTCTCCATTCTGGTGAGCATGGGGGCCGAGCTGGTGGCCTGACGAGTCGGCGCATGGGCCTATACTCCAACAAGGTTTACCTGTCAGGAGTACCCGGCCATGCGTCTACTTCCTCTTTGCTGGTTGTTGGGGATGACCCCGGCGCTGGCGGCGCCGGTTCAGCTCAAATTGCTGGAGTGGGGCTATCTGCCTGCGGGTTATGAACAACAGTTTGCCGACTACGCCAAAGCCCATGGGGTGGAGGCGACGGTCAGCCGGATCGAGCCGCTGCTGACCGATTTCGACAGCGTCTACCGCGCCCTGCGCACCCGCAGCGCCGATGTGGTGCTGCCGACCAGCTACTTCTACAAGGCCCATCACCAGCCGCTGTTCAAGCTGCTGCTCCCCATCGATTTCAGTCGCCTGCAGCACTACGCCGAGGTGAAACCCGCCCTCAAGAACACCGAGTATGACAAGCAGGGGGAGCGCAACTACTCGGTGCCCTTCTCCTACGCCATGTTCAGCCTCGCCTATGACAGCAAGCAGGTGCCGCAAGCGCCCACCAGTTGGCAGGTGCTCGCCAACAGCTCGCCGCCGGGCCAGTTTGCCGAGTTCTGCGACCAGTTCGAGCCGCTGCTCTTTTCGGTGCTGCTTTCGCTGGGCAAGTCGCCCGCCCTGTTTGCCAGCGGCGAGATGCTGGCCGACAAGACCTTGCAGCAAGAGGTGGAGCAGCAGCTCTCGCAGCGGCTGCGAGCCAGTCGCGGCTTCTGGTTCAATCAGGCCAACCGCTGTGAGGATCTGCGCCAGCAGACCTTTGCCACCACCTGGGGGCTGGAGCTGGTGGAGTGCAACAAGCAGAACGATCAGCAGTGGCGGATCGCCATGGTGCAGGAGGGGGCCATCTATGCCCTCGATGCGATCTCCATCGCCCGCCATGTCGGGGATGATCCTGCACGGCTCAAGGCCGCCTACCTGCTGGTGGATTTTCTGCTGAGCGCGCCGCTGCAACGCCAGATGCTGGTGGGCACGCCCACCATCTCGGCCAGCAATATTGTCTCCCGGCCGGCCCTCAGCCCGCAGGAGCAGGCGGTGCTGCCGGATCGCCCGCTGCCGGAGTTTGACGAGCGGCTGCTGGTGCCCGCGCTGCCCGCCCATATCAAGAATCGCTACAAACGGATGGTGCAGCAGGCGATCGTCGCCAGCGGCAAAGAGGGGCTGGTCAAGCAGTGTCCCTGGGATCTCGATAACTGATGAATGAGCCTGCCGCTTCTCCGGTGGCAGGCAAGTTTGCGCAAGATGGTTGATGATCGGTCATCGCGCGTTCCAGGGCATTCCCCGTTCAACTCACGCCGCTCGCTGGCCCCCATCGTTTGAAAAAACTGAGCGCTTTTCGCAGCCCCATTTTGCCGGATTAAACAACCGAACCCTCGCCAGATTGCCGTTCATACCCTGGCTGACCCTGTACAAAAGTGCCGCAATTGTGACAACTTGGATGTGAGCTGAACAATCCTGATCTGTCCCTTGTGGGAAGGTGATGAATAGGTTATTTCTCTGTGACATTGGCGGCATCCGGCACGGGTTCTCCAGCCATGTGGTGCGAAATCCACAGCAAAAACAAACAGTAAAATGCAGGAGCAAATATGAAAAAGGTCGTGATGGTTGCCGTGGCTGCGGCCCTTCTGGGTGGCTGCGCCGTCAAGAATCAGGTATCCCACAGCTTGCAGGCGATCCCGCTGACAGCCTTCCAGCAGAGCGAGAGCAACCCCAATCAGCGCGTCTACAAGGAGCCGGGTGTTGACCTGCGCCAATACAATGAGGTGCTGCTCGATCCGCTGCAGTTTATTCGTCAGGAGAACGGTCAGTGGTATCTGCTGACCGCCAATGAACAGAACCAGATTGGCCGCTACTACCACGACAAGTTCCAGAGCGAGCTGATCAAGCAGGGCGTAAAGATCGCCACCGCCCCCGGCCCGAAAGTGATGCGGATCCAGGCCGCCGTCACCAACTTCGACCTGACCCGCCCCGACCCCAAGCTGCGTGACCTGCTGCCGGCCAAGATCGCCATCAACGTCACCCGCGAAGTGATCGGCAAGGAGCCTTATCTGCTCAAGGTGGGCAGCATGGCCCAGCTGCTCGACTCCCGGAGCGGCAAGCTGCTGGTGCGGGTGATGGATGCCCGCGAGACTCCGGATACCACCCACAAGGATTCGCCCATCACCGCCGGGGAGATGGAGAAGATGATCGACCAGTGGGCGGCCAGCCGCGCCAAACAGCTGGCGGACAATCTGGGGAAATAAGAGCGGGAAATAAGAGCGGAGAATCAGCCTCAGAAAACGGGTGCAGACAGATCGAGAGAGGGAGCCAGTGGCTCCCTCTTTTTGTCTCTATTTTTGCCCGCGCAACTGCCGGTCGCATGGCTGCGCAGCCCTTGCAGGATGGGAATTGACCCGCAGCCGAGTCCGTCTTTTCACCATCTGCTGCGAAGTGGGCCGACCGATTTCTGCTTTTCTCCCCCGCATTTTGGCAGTTAGGATGACCCTTCCCGTGACTGCATCCTCATGGAAAAGGAACCGCTATGAATCGCCACCCCTGCATCAAACACTGGAGCGAGCTGCAAGAGCAGACGCCGCGCTACTACTCCGGCAGTCAGGAGCCCCTTTCTCGCGGCTGCGCCCTCGGCAAGCACTTCGGCTTTAGCCGCATCGGCATTCACCACGAGATTGTCGAGCCCGGCCATCGCACCAGCTGGCCCCATGCCGAGAAGACTGAAGACGAGTTTGTACACGTGCTGGAAGGGACGCCGGATGTCTGGCTCGACGGCGTGCTCTATCGCCTGCAACCGGGGGATTCGGTGGGTTTCAAGGCCGGTGACGGGCTGGCCCACGCTTTTATCAACAACACCGAAGAGACTGTCCGGCTGCTCTGCATCGGCGACACGGATCGGGAGGACAACCGCATCCACTACGCCGTGCACCCCGAGCGCAATCTCACCCTCGGCAAGCTGCACTGGGATGATGTGCCCGAGCGCGAGCTGGGGGATCACGATGGCCTGCCCGACAAGCTGCGCGAGCGCAACGGTCCCTTCTAGGGTGCAGCCCTTCTGCGCATCAGCCCAGTGCCATCCGATATAAAAAAGCCTGCCGCTTGGCAGGCTTTTGCTATCTGTTTGCCGCCTGTGGCGTGCAGCGCTTATTGCAGGTTGAGCCCGCCCAGATAGTCGCGCTTGCCGAGATCGACCCCGGCGCGGCGCAGCAGGGCGTAGGCCATGGTGAGGTGGAAGTAGAAGTTGGGAATGCCGTACTCATGGACGCAGGTATGGCCATCCATCCCCTTGCCGCCCGCCCAGTGGGGCACGTAACGGCCGCTGGCGTACTGGCTGTAGTCCGCGTCCAGCTTGCCTTGCAGATAAGTGATGGTCTTGCCGATATGGGCGCGCAGATCGGCGATGGTTTTGGGATCATCGCCCATGGCCGGCAGTTCGCTGTGGCTGGCGGTGGCGACCACGGCGCGGGCCGAATCGCAGCAGATCAGCACCTGCTTGGACAGCGGCAGCATATCGACGATCAGCCGCTCGCCGAAGAAGTTCTCCACGTTGAACTGCTTCGCCGCGGCGTGGGCCTCGGCCTTGGTCAGACAGTGATCCAGATTGGTCAGCATCTTGATGAACTGGGCGGTAATGTCGCGATTCATGAGCACTCTCCATCTTGTTGAAACAGCGGCCCGCTTGCGCGGCCACAGTGAATGAGACTGGCTAATCGGCCACCAATATACCCCAACCGCTGCCGGGTTCGAGCCCGCCACGACGAAAAGGGCAGGGCAGCACCACTGCGTGCGACAACCGCTGGCCAAGGGGGGGGCTCGCTTTTTGAGCCTGCGAGTCCCTTATCACCCCTTTTTTGATCTGTGACATAAATCACCTTTTTTCAGGGGCGTAGGCTGAATGCCGTTGTCCTGGACAGACGTCTGTGCATTCGTCAGGACACAAGAAAAGGAGAATGAGATGAAGATCTATGACCGTAACCGCAATGTGCTGAACCTGGGTCAGCGCGTGATGATTGCCGCCACCGGCGCAGTCGATTTTCTGAAAGAGGCTCATACCGACAACATGACTCCCTATCAGGCGGAGCACGAGAAGTGCGTGCTGCTGGCAAACTCCGGGGAGCGCTACGCCCCCATCGAGTTGATTAGACTAGGCTGATCCCTTTCCCTGTCACCCTACTCTTTACAATTCACCCGGCCACCGCGCCCCATCTGGTGGCCGGGTTTCTGATTTCCCCCTTCATCCCACCAAATGCTGAAAAATTGAGCCGGGTCACATCCCGCTCGATTTGAGCGATTGTCAGCCAGCGCAGGCTCATGCGAACCTTTATTTCCCGTTAACTCACTAAAAAATAACGACTATGTTCAGGCAAATAATGATGAGTGCCGCCCTGCTGTCGGCGGCGCTGCTTTCCGGTTGTGCTTCCGTACCCATGGCCGATGCCACCGCAGACGCCCAGGCCAAGCAGTTTGTGGCGCCCAAGGATGCGGCCAACCTCTATATCTATCGCAACGAGACCTTCGGTGCGGCGGTGAAAATGCCGCTGCTGGTGGATGGTATGGCGGTCGGCGATACCGTGGCCCACACCTACATCCTCAAGCAGGTGACACCGGGCAGCCACACCATCACCTCCAAGTCGGAGAACGATGCCACTCTGACCCTCAGCACCGAGGCGGGTAAAAACTACTACGTCTGGCAGGAGGTCAAGATGGGGCTGCTGATGGCCCGCTCCAAGCTGAGTCAGGTCAGTGAAGAGGAAGGCAAGCAAGGGGTGATGGAGAGCAAGTTGGTTAAGTGACCAGAGGCTTTCACCAAAAACAAGGCGTAGCTCCACCAGTTACGCCTTTGCCCGAAAGTGGGTGTTCCAGATTTCCTGTCCATGTAGGTTCGATTAGCGAAGCGTAATCGGACGATCGCGTAATCGAACATCCGCACCATCACGCCCGCAAGCAGATCGAAGTGAGGCAAGGCTATGCTTGGCTTTTCGGCCTCAACGAGGAGGACAGGATGGCCAATTGGCGGCGGGCATGGTGGCCCGGAGGAACCTGGTTCTTTACCGTCAACCTGCTGGAGCGACGCAACAACCGGTTGCTGGTGGAGCAGATCGACCTGCTGCGTCAAAGCGTTACCAAGGTGCAACAGGCTCACCCCTTCGCCATTCACGCATGGGTGGTGTTGCCCGACCACCTCCACTGCATCCTCTCTTTACCGGAAGGGGACACCGATTTCCCCCTGCGTTGGCGGCTGATCAAAAGCCACTTTTCCCGTGCCCTGCCGGTCAATGAGCGGCGCAACCAGACCCGGCTACGCCACGGGGAGCGGGGCATCTGGCAGCGCCATTATTGGGAACACCTGATCCGGGATGAGCAGGATTACCGCCACCATATGGATTACGTCCATATAAACCCGCTCAAGCATGGTCATGTCACCCGGGTGGCCGATTGGCCGTATTCCACCTTCCATCGTTATGTGGCGAGTGGCGTCTATCCGCAGGATTGGTGCGGGTCGGTGGCTGGGGTGTTGGGGGGATTGGAGTAAAAAACCCTAACAGGGTTGTTCCGTTGTAAGCGGCCGATTACGCGATCGTCTTACGCGATCGTCCGATTACGCTTCGCTAATCGAACCTACGTTCTTTATACAGAACTAAAGCCAGAGTAAACTAATCAATCATGATTGCTAAATACTATATCTGCGTGAAGGGAGAGCGCCTTAATGAAAGTAGCAATATTTATTTTCACTTTGTTTTTTTCTTTTGGTTTATTCTCAGAAGAAGTACCTAGTGAGCCAAGTGTTACTAATGGTGCTGTTACATCAAAAGAATCTTTCGATACGAATAGTAAAACACCATTTAACATCCCAGAAAGCGTTACCATAGCTAAAGATATTGTTAACATAATGTTCTTTGTCGCCATGGCATTCCTAGCGCTACTTTCATATTTGCAAGCAAGAAAAACAATATTCCAACCAATAAAAACAGAGATATTCAAGTATCAGCTCAAGGCTTTCGAGGAAGTTATTGGGCATTTTTAAAACAAAGGTGAAATTGAGTTGAGGCGGGATATGGATCTCGACTCTATAATTGACATAAACTCATTTGAGTTATTTTATGATTATGTGAAAACCTTTATGGATGGAGAGGTTTTAATTAATGACACCATTGCTAGAGAAAAAAGGAGTTGGCTAAAGGTGCATTCGTATCAAAGGAATTTGCTGCTGAGTACTTTCAGCCTGTAGGGGCTGAGAAAAGCATTGTTACTCCCACCCAAAAGCCAAGCGATCCGGCTCTAAAGCTTGCACAATGGAATAAGAAAAAATATGGAATGGTCCATTTTACAGAAAAATACAGCGAGTCTACATCTAGGATAAGTAATTTTCAAAATTCACCATTATTACCATCCGGATTAAAAAAGTTATTGAATAATTATCATCAGTTGATGGTTGATGCGGTCACGAAAGTAGGTGTTGCTATAGAGGAAGCTGGGGGGGATATGCCTACATATTTCCCAACAAAAGATAGCTTAGAAAATTTCAATCCATCATGGGTTTCTAATATTCATAATAATTGTTGCCCAAAACTGGAGCCTAAAGCTATAGAGATACTGCTATTTATTAATAATTATTTGAATGTTGATAATCTTCAGCAATCTATTTCGCCGAAATAAATCTCGTAGGTTCGAATAGCGAAGCGTATTCGGACGATCGCGTCATTAAAACTATCGCTATGAACGCTAGATAAAAACCAACCCGGCCTAAAGCCGGGTTGGTTGTATCCTACATTCCGCACCTGATTTAGGAATAAATTTGTCGGTAGCGTTCACCCAATACCTCCAAAATGATCTGCTGGTCTCCTGTTAGCTCCGTTATCTGAGGCGGGGCTTCTCCCAGTCGATACTCATGGATGCCACCAAAGCGCAAAAAGATCCAACGGGCGGTTGGCTGCTGGGTCGGCTTCTTTTTCATATCTGCCACACTGCGGTTCTGCGCCACTAACCCCTGCCGGATCCGGTGCTCCAGGGCCGCATAAATCATCAGGCTACAGGTCATCACCATCAGCAACGCTTCAATTCGTTCCGGTTTTTTCAGGTACAGTGAGGAGGTTAAAAATTCCGGGCTCTTGAGAAAACGAAAGCCTCGCTCGACATTCTGCTGTGCCTTATAGGTGGCCAACAGTTCGGCCATGGTCAGCGTGTCGCTGTGGTCATTGGTCGCCAGGATGAACACCCCGGTCTGGTTGCGAGCCGCTTCAACTTGCGCCAAGCTGGTTGCCGCCACACCACTGATGTGAAACTGGTAGCTGACCGGTGCTTCCCCCTTTTTCGGTCTGCCACAACCGGCATAAACGGGGTCACTCACCACCTCGGCATCCAGTTGCAGCAGCATCAAGCTGGCGCTAAAACGACTCAATTCGGCCTGTGCATCCGCTTGGCAGGCAAAGCGTTTGGCACACAATTTGGCGAAGGCTTTGAGCTCGCGGGTGCTCTCTTTAAGCAGGTTTTTAGCCAATGTTTGCTGCTCACGGTTGCTGGCCTGTTCGCTGCGCACCAGCAACCAGCGCTGCGCGACGCCGGCATAATGGGCGGATTGCCAACAGCCATGATAACCATTGCCCAGCGCAACCAGCGACTGGGTGCCAATCGTTGCCACGGCCTGCTTGGCCTCGTTCAACGTGACCGGCACCCGGGTGACAAACAGTTGCTGCTGTTGCGCCAGCAGTTGCAAGGTCTCGGCACAATACAGTGCTGCATCGCCGACCAGATAACGGCAATCCTGCGCAGCCTTGAGGCTGCTCAAGTGGCGACGAACAGTCTGGGCAAAGGCTTTGGTGTCGTTACTGTTGCCACTGAGGGCCTGCATGTAGATGGGTAGCCCGGCCTGATTTTCACAGATGAGTTCCAGGATAACCTGGTTCAGCTCTGGCCGATGATCTCGACTATAACCCCGCACCAATTGCAGCTTACCGATCGTGTCCCCATCGGCCTGGTCATAGGCGCCATCGACGTGGAAGCTGGTGATATCGAGGTGCACTGCGGTGCTGTTGAGCCCCAGTCGCTCAACGACTTGCGCCGCCATCACTTGATACAAGGTGCTGACATCGGCCTCAAAGAGGGCATCGAGACAGCGCCCGAGCACATCATCATTGAGATCATCTGCACAGATCCCGGGGCCAATCAGGCGCTCAACCGGCTTGTTAGCGAAGAATTGTGGGAACATGTGCAGGGTGCTGCTGTGAAAGCCGAGGCCGTTCACTATCATGGCCACCAAAGCGTCACCGTGTGAGACCTTGAAAGGCGGTGTTTTGGGGAGCACCGCATCAATCATGCGGGCAATTCCCAGTTCTTGGCAGAGTGCGGCGACCAAACCAAGGTGATCGAGGTTACGGATAGCGATAGCGGCCATGATGATCTACCTGCAAAAGAGAGTAATAGATCAGAATGGCCGATCGCCGTCAAGCTTTGAAAAAGCCAAAATTAGGTGCGGAATGACGG
>NZ_JBFOCU010000039.1:0-87311 GCF_040907945.1 Aeromonas sp. s11
TGCGTTGAAATACAGAACCCCCGATGCGGTACATAGGGGGTTCTGAGTAGAGAAATGCTAGTTGAAAATGTGTAAACCTATTTCAGGACTAGACACTTTTTGGGGCGGCGAGCGGATGCGGTATCGCTACTTCATCAGCTTCTTCACCTCGTCACTGGCCAGCGCCTTGTTGAATTTGTCCCGCGCCTCTTTCCCCTTGGCGGAGTTGGTAAAGCAGACGTGGAGGGACTTGTCCTCGAGGATCTTGCCGTTGAAGCCGAGGTTGGCGGCAACGTCCTTGAGTTGGGGATCGCTCTCCAGCAGATAGGTCATCACATTTTGGTCGATGACCGCCAGATCGAGCCGACCGTTGCCGAGCTTGAGCAGGTTCTGGCTGTCCGAGCTGGTGGCGTCAGCCGAGAGCGCCTTGCTGGCCACTTTTTCGTCGAACTCGGTGGTATTCACATAGCCGGTGACGACACCAATTTTCTTGCCCTTGAGGTCATCAAGGCTCTGCCAGGTGACCGGCTGATCGGCTCGCTGGGCAAACCCGAGAGGGCCGTTACCTATGGGGTCGGAGAAGAGGCAGCTGCTCTTGGGGTCGAGATACTCGGGGAAATAACCCAGTACCTCGGGGTTGTTGGTCGCCTCGTCCACGGCCCGTTGCCAGGGATAGAACTTGATAGTCAGCGGGTCGCCAGCCAGGGCAAAGGCTGCGGTCACCACCTGACTGCTCTTGCCCTGTTCAGGGAGGCTGGCGCTGGTGTAAGGGGGCCATTCAAGGCTGGTCAACACCGCCGCCTGCGCGGCCGTCATGCCGAACAAGGGAAGAGTGGTCAGGGCGAGGTGCTTCCATTTCAGGCTCATAGAGATAACTCCTTGTGGTCAAACACCCCTTAAAGATAGCCCCCGGTGTCGATTGCGGATGCCGGCCATGGCTGACCGGCATCCGTGCCAGCTATTTATTGTCGATATTCTCCGACTGCCAGAGGGCATAGCCCTTGCCGGATGCCGTGGTGGGCAGATCAATCTGCATCAGGTCGTTGCCGATGACGAATGGGCCGGTGTAGCGGGCACGCAGATCCTGCGCCAGATCTTTGACCCTGATCTTGCCGTTGAGGCCGATATGGCTGAACACGGTCAGCGCCGGTTTGGCTTCGTTCATTACCCGGGCCGCCTGCTCAGGGGAGGCGAGGTGACCGGCGATCGCCTTGTAGCCGGGGTTGGCCTTCATCTGCTCGGCAGAGGTCATGGAGACGCAGTGCACCAGCAGATCGGCCCCTTTGGCCTGCTTCACTACTTCGGGGCTGTAGCGGGTATCGCCGGAGAGCACCACGCTGTGGCCGTGGTAGTCGATGCGATAGCCGAATGACGGCTTGATGTTGACCCCGTGGTCGTTGTCAAAGGCAGTCACCTTGACCCCGTCCTGGTCGTAGACCACCCCGGCGGTGACCTCGTGGTTGTTGATCTCCACCCCATCCAGCGGCGTTCCCTCATCCTTGACCCGGGTGGCGATGTCGGTGGCGTAGGCCTGCTGCAAGCCACGGGCGAGAGCTGTGGTGCCTTTGGGGCCGTAGAGTTCCATCGGCGCGTGGCGCTGGCCATAGGCCGGTTGCAGCCAGCCGGTCAGCCAGAGATCCGCCAGCCCGTTGGTGTGGTCGGAGTGAAAGTGGGTGAGGAAGAAGGCGTTGACCCGGCCGATGGGGATATGCAGCTGCCACAGGCGAGTGGCGGAGTTGCGGCCAAAATCGAACACCAGCTTCTGGTTGCCTGCCTCGACCAGGGTGCTGTAGCCGCCTCGACTGATCTGGGGCACCGGAGTGCCGGTGCCGAGCAGGCTGACCCGAAAGATATCGGGCCGGGCTTGAGTTGCTGAGGCAGGGGCTTGATCGTGGTTGCTGATAAAGCTGCTCTCGGCAGCCTGACTGACACCGGTAGCCAGCAGACCGACCAGCAGGGCGGCCAGATAGGTGCTTTTCATGGGAATTTATCCTGTGGGGGAGGGATGGCATCACTGTATTGGTAACCAAAAGTTGAATAAATTGGCTAAAATCCATTTCTTACTAAACTTTTGGTTGTGAATCAGGGCTCGGTAGCGGGTCGTGTTACTCAGGAACGAACAAAGGAGCGGTTGTGGACCGATTGACCAGCATGCGTATCTTCACCCGGGTGGTGGATCTCGGCTCCTACAGCGCGGTGGCGAGCGAAGAGGGGATCAGCGCCCAGATGGTGGGCAAGCATGTGCTGAGACTGGAGCAGTGGCTGGGGGGCAAGCTGTTTCACAAGACCACCCGCCAGCAGAGCCTCACTGAACTGGGCCAGCTCTTTCTCGCTCGCTGTCATCGGGTGTTGGAGGAGCTGGCACTGACCGAGTCGCTCACCCAGAATCTGCTGGCCGAGCCGGCCGGACGGCTGCGTATCGCCGCTCCCCTCAGCTTTGGCCACCACCGGCTGGTGCCGCTGCTGCCCGCTTTTCTCGACCGCTACCCCAAGCTGGATCTGGATCTGCAGCTCACCCCGCGCTGGGTCGATCTGGTGGAGGAGGGGTTCGACGCCGCCATCCGCACCCTGCGCCCGCAGGATGAGGCGCTGATCGCCCGTCCGCTGCTGACCCAGCACTACCGCCTCTGCGCTGCCCCCGACTACCTCAATCGCCACGGCGTGCCCCGTCATCCGGCCGATCTCGCTCGCCACCAGTGTCTGCACGGCAACTGGGGGAAACATGAGCGCTGGCAGTTTGTTGGCGAGGATGGTCAGAGCGAGGAGGTGCGGGTCGCCTCGCGCCTGCGCATCAATCACTGGCCAGCCTTGTTGACGGCTGCGCTCTCGGGGGCTGGCATCACCTTGCAGCCCGCCGAACAGGTGCGTGAGCATATCGCTGCGGGGCGTCTGCTGCCGCTGCTTGATCGCTATCAGAGCCCGGCAAAGACCCTCTACTTCATCTATCCGGCGGCGCGGCGGCAGGTGCTCAAGATCACCCTGCTGGGGGATTTTCTGGCCGAATCCCTGCAAGCTGGGCCCGAGCCTGAATAAAAGGCTGCATATTTTCGCCACCGCGCTTAACCATCGTGCTTAACAAAGGAGCGGGGGAGGCCTAACATGGCGTGATGTTTTTCTAGTCGGGACAAAAGGATATGTCTGGGTTGAAAAAGGATCTCGGGCTCTGGCAGGGGATGGGGCTGCTCGCCACCTCGCTGCTCGGCACCGGGATCTTCGTGGTACCGGCGACTGCCGCCTCGCTGGCGGGCGGGGCCTCGCTCTGGGCCTGGTTGCTGCTGATTGCGCTGGTGCTGCCCATCGCCTTTACCTTCGCTCGCCTCGGCCGTCGCTATCCCCATGCGGGCGGCGCGCCGCACCTGATTGGCCTTGCCTTTGGCAACGGCGCCGAGCGCTTCTCCGCCTTCCTCTTTCTGGCGGTGCTGCCGGTGGGGCTGCCCGCCGCCCTGATGATTGCCGCCGGTTTCTGGCACGCCCTGTTCGAGATGGGGGAGTGGACCCTCTGGGCCATCCAGCTGCTGACCCTGCTCGGGGTCTTTCTGCTGGGGCTGCGCGGGGCGCGCTCCTCCGGCAACCTGCAACTGTTGATCGCGCTCGCTATTCTGGGGCTCACCCTGCTTATCTGGTTCAAGGGAGAGGTGAGCTGGCGCGATGCGGCCCGGCCGCTGCCTAGCGCGGATGAGTGGCCCCCTATGGCCACCGCGCTGGCGGTGATGTTCTGGTGTTTCGTCGGGCTGGAAGCCTTCGCCCATATGGGGGAGGAGTTCAAGCGGCCGGAGCGGGACTACCCCATTGCCCTGCTCGGCGGGGTACTGCTGGCGGGGCTTATCTACTGGGTACACTCGCTGGTGGTGCTCAAATATGGCCTCTACGGCGATGAGGCGAAAAACGCCACCGCCATCCCCTCCCTGCTGGCGCTGCTGTTCGGCCCCACCGCCAAGTGGCTGGTGGCGGTGCTCGGTTATCTCTCCTGCTTTGCCAGCATCAACATCTACATTCAGGGCTTTGCCCGGCTTATTTGGAGCATGGCGCGGGAAGGCAAGTTGCCCCCCTCGCTGGCCGTGCTCACCGCGCGCGGCGCGCCGCTGCGGGCGCTCGGTCTGGTGCTCGCCATCTGTCTGCTCTGCATCACCCTCATCATCTGGCTGCGACTGCCGCTTGATGAGCTGATCCGCTACGCCAACGGCAACTTCGTGCTGGTCTACCTGCTCTGCATGGCGGCGGGCTGGCGCCTGCTCGGCGGGGTGGGCAAGGGGCTGGCTGGGGTGAGCGTGCTGCTCTGCGTTCTGGTACTGGTGGCGCTCGCTTCTCAGGTGCTCTATGCGGTGGTGCTGAGTCTTGGCTACGGCGGCTTCTCGCTGTGGCGGCGTCATCTGCGCCGTAGTCGTCAGCAGGATGCGCTCCCGCTGGCGAAGTAACGTCTCCTCGGTTGTCGAAGAAATGAGAAAGCCCTGATGTTCAGGGCTTTTTGATTTCGGCATATGGGATGTTCATATGAATACTAGTTGGCACGCTATTTGCCGAAAAGTGCGGTGTCGGATCAACTCAACGGCGATTTATAGCCAAAAAAAGTGGGATCCAGCTCCCGTTTTGCTTAAAGTGATCCCTTCCGATCCCGGTGGTCGGAATGCCCGCAAGGATGCCCTTCAGACGTAAACAGGATGGCCTGGCCAGACTGACTCTCAGAGATGTGATTGCTTCGGTTCTCTTTTTATCTGTCACCTCTGGTGATAGCGCCTTGTTCCGTTCAGTCAGCCCGGGTTTTGCGTCTCTCTCATCGTGCATTGTCACCATCTGCAGCGAGCGAATCATGAGCGAATCGGTTTTTGAGATCCATGACTGGACCCTGAGCGTTGACGACAACACGCTCTGCCGTCCCGACCGCGAGGTCTACCTCGAACCCAGGCTGGTCAACCTGTTGCGGTTTCTGGCCCATCATGCCGGCACCGTATTTGGCCGCGATGCCCTGATCAATGAGGTGTGGGATGGCGCCGAGGTGACCGATCAGGTAGTGACCCAGTCCATCTTCGAACTGCGCAAGATCCTCAAAGATGGCCGCACCGATGCGACCGACTATATCGTCACCGTGCCCAAGCGCGGCTACAAGCTGGTGGCACCGGTAAGGCCGCTGCAGGTGGTTTCCGTGGTGATGGCGGACGAGCAGCCCGCGGTCAATACCACTCTCTCAGACAACCCGACTCTCTCCGATCTGAGCCCACCCGCGGCTGATCAGGATGATGATGCACAGCCCAATGTCGCCCCTTTTCCCGCCGGGCCCCTGACCCGCGCCATCTCCACCCATGCCAAGGATGCCCGCAGCCGCTGGAAGATGGTGAGTTTCGATATCTTCGTTGCCATTGTGCTGATCGCCATTGTCAGCATGCTCAGCTATCAGCACACCCGCCCCCAGGTGCATGCCATGCTGGATCCCAATCTGCTGGTGTTCCGCTTCCACTCCGGTATGGATGACAACAACGAGAACGTGCGCCTCGCCGATGGCATTACCCGCGCCCTGATGGGGGAGGTGGCGGTGGCCACGCCGCTGCGGGTGCAGTACGGTGCCACTACCCTGATGGGAGGTATCATGCCCGGCAAGGAGCTGAGCGTGCGGGTCACCCGCCAGCCACGCGGCACCTATCTCGATCTGGAGTATCGCAATATCAACACCAACCGGGTGCTGTTCAGCCATCAGTACCAGCTCAGTCGCTACAATGTGCACGGCGTGTTGCAGGCGAGCAGTCAGGATCTGCTGCGCGCCCTCGATCAGCCCTATGCCGAGCCGGGGATGGGGTGGCCGACCGATGACGCCTCCCTGATGGCGATGATGGAGGCGCAGTACTACATCAATAGCCGGGATCCGGTGGCCCTCAAGCGTGGCATCGATCTGCTGGAGCAGGCGCTGATTGCCCATCCGGATCAGCCGCTGCTGCTGGCGGAGCGCTATCTGGCCGGTGAGGTGCTGGCCACCCTGGCGGGCAAATCCGAGAGCGAGCGGCTGCAGGGGATTGGCACCCATCTCGCCCGCGTGGTGCAAAACAGCGGCGCCCTGCCAGCCAGGGTGTGGGAGGCGTTGACCCTGCAGGCGATCCTCAACGGCCAGCAACAGCAGGCCAACTATCTGCTGGAGAAGGCGGCGAGTCGCGGCCGCTCGGTGCTCTACTACATACTGCAGGGCAAGCTGGCGGAGCTGGACGGTCGCCCCGAGGCGGCGGGTGATGCCTACAGTCAGGCCTTTCTGATGGAGGCGACCGAGCAGACCTATCTGCTCTGCCAGCAGCTCGGTTTCTACAGCAATATGGAGATCCTCACCCCGGCTCTGTTCAATGCGCTGGGCCAGAGCAAGGTGAAGCTCTTTTAATACCGCAGTGTTGGTTTTCCCCCGGTCGGTGCGGTTGCCGACCTCATCCACAGGCTGCCTTCGGGCGGCCTGTGCTATTTCTGCTTGTCTCAATCCTGCTTGTTTGCCACCGGGGATAGTCGCTCTGGTGCGGTCCGATTTATCCCCCGCAGCTCCCCACTATCCCCATTTGCCTTTGACTTGCACGCAGCATTCGCTGCACTCGCGTTTGTTCGGCTTCACGCCGCGCACGCAGCTTGTGACATCTGCTCATGGTTGGCGGCGGGATAAGCTGTCTGTCTCGACCCATTTCTCATTGCTTACCGGTTATCGCCGTTGTGCTTTACCTCTGAGCCTGGATTGTGATGAGCCGAGCGGAGGGTCAAGCAGGAGGTAAGTGGTCGCTGTGGGTGATGGCAAGAGGTCTTGCTGATGGCTGCAAGGGGAGGGCGGTGCAATGGGCGCTGCTTTATCCCGGATTTATCTGACCAAAAATATCAAGACGGCGAGATAAAGGGGTTATCAAGGGGGAAAAATTGGGCGGAAGGATATCAAGGTTTTATCAATATGGTTGTGTGGGTGGATGTCAATGCACTGTTTTTAAATGATTTTTATCAAAAGAGATGAGGCGGCGAAAAAAGTTGCCTCATATTTTTATCCGTTAGCGGGTCTTTATGTTTTCCGGGGATGAGAGGCCTAGTCTGTGCCCATTCTTTGGCGGGGCGTTCCGCCAAATGTGTATGTGACGACCCGACCTTTTATAGAACCGGAGATCTTATGTCCCTAGATACGAGCAAGAAGATTGGCCTTATCGCCTGTACAGGTGTGGTGGCCGGCAACATGATGGGGAGTGGCATCGCGCTGCTGCCTTCGGCACTGGCCACCATCGGCTCCATCTCTGTCTTTAGCTGGGCAATCTGTCTGGTAGGTGCCATGGGCCTCGCCTTTGTCTTCGCCCGCCTTGCTACCAAGAACCCGCAAGAGGGTGGCCCCATTGCTTACGCTGGCGAGATCTCTCCGGTGTTCGGTTTCCAGACCGGTGTGCTCTATTACCACGCCAACTGGATCGGTAACCTGGCCATCGCCATTACCGGCGTCTCCTACCTCTCGGTCTTCTTCCCCATTCTCAACAGCCCGATCCCGGCCGCCGCAGCCACCATCGCTGCCGTCTGGATCTTCACCTTCGTCAACCTGCTTGGCGGTAGCTGGGTGAGCCGACTCTGTACTCTGGGTCTGGTGCTGATCCTGCTGCCGGTTGTCGGTACTGCGGTGATGGGTTGGGGTCATTTTGATGCCACCGTCTACAGCCAGAACTGGAACACCACCAGCGGCAGCGACCTGCATGCGGTCATCAGCGCCGTGCTGATCTGCCTCTGGTCCTTCGTCGGTGTTGAATCTGCCGCCGTCTCTTCCGGCATGGTGAAGAATCCCAAGCGTACCGTACCGCTCGCCACCATGCTGGGTACCGGTATCGCCGGTGTTATCTACATCCTCTCTACCCAGGTGATCAGCGGCATGTTCCCGGCCGGTGAAGTGGCTGCCTCCGGCGCCCCGTTTGCCATGGCCTCTTCCGCCATCTTCGGTAGCTGGTCTGCGCCGTTCGTCTCTGCCTTCACCGCCTTGGCCTGCTTCACCTCGCTGGGCTCCTGGATGATGCTGGTGGGCGAAGCTGGCAAGCGTGCCGCCAACGATGGCAACTTTCCGAAAATCTACGGTGAAGTGGACAAGAACGGCGTGGCCAAGAAGGGTCTGATCCTGGGCTCCCTGAAGATGACTGCCCTGATGGTTGGCCTGACCGCCTTCACCTCCCGGTCCGCTCACGCAGCCGATCTCTTCAACGTGCTGACCACAGATGCGGTGCTGCTGACCATGCTGCCCTACTTCTACTCCAGCATTAACCTCATTCGCTTCGAGGGCATGACCTCCCGCAGCATCGGCGCGATGATCTTCTCCGGTGTGGCCTGTGTCTTCTGTCTGGTGGCACTGATGGGGGCCAAGGGGTCCAACCTCACCGCTACCTTCGTGGTGTCGCTCATCATCCTGATGTTCTACGCCAAAAAACAGGGTCTGCGTCAGCACGACGCCCTGCTGAACGAACAACCCAGCAACTGATTTCCCCTTTTATCTTCCGAGCGCTCTTCACTCACCATCCCTGATGGAGAGCGCCCCTTTACGTGTGGAGCATTACGATGAATATCATTGCCATCCTCAACCACCTGGGCGTTTTCTTTAAAGAAGAACCCATTCGCCAGCTGCAAGCCTCCCTCGAGCGCAAGGGGTTCGAGGTTGTTTATCCGGTCGACGTCGCCGACCTGCTGAAACTGATTGAGAAGAACCCCCGCGTTTGCGGCGCCATCTTCGACTGGGACAAATACTCTCTGGGTCTGTGCAAGGAGATCCACGATCGCAACGAGAAGCTGCCGATCTTCGCCTTTGCCAACGACCAGTCCACTCTGGATATTCACCTGACCGACCTGCGTCTGAACGTGCACTTCTTCGAGTACCGTCTTGGCATGGCCGATGACATCGCCCTCAAGATGGATCAGGCCACTCAGGAGTATCAGGATGCCATCCTGCCGCCGTTCACCAAGGCGCTGTTCAAGTACGTGGAAGAGGGTAAATACACCTTCTGTACTCCGGGTCACATGGGCGGTACCGCCTTCCAGATGATCCCGGCCGGCAGCCTCTTCTATGACTTCTACGGCCCGAACGCGTTCAAGGCTGACGTCTCCATCTCCATGCCGGAGCTGGGCTCCCTGCTGGATCACTCTGGTCCGCACAAGGAAGCCGAGGAGTACATCGCCCATACCTTCAACGCAGATCGCTCCTATATCGTCACCAACGGCACCTCCACTGCCAACAAGATCGTTGGCATGTTCTCCGCGCCGGCAGGCAGCACTGTGCTGGTTGACCGCAACTGCCACAAGTCGCTCACTCACCTGATGATGATGAACGACGTGACGCCGATCTACTTCCGCCCGACCCGCAACGCCTACGGCATTCTGGGCGGTATCCCGCAGAGCGAATTCAGCCGCGACACCATCGCCGCCAAGGTTGCCGCGACACCGGGTGCTCAGGCTCCCCGTTACGCCGTAGTCACCAACTCCACCTATGATGGCCTGCTCTACAACACCGGCTTCATCAAGGAGAGTCTGGATACCCCTTACATCCACTTCGACAGTGCCTGTGTGCCTTACACCAATTTCAGCCCGATCTATGAAGGCAAGTGCGGCATGAGTGGCGAAGCGATGCCGGGCAAGGTGTTCTACGAAACCCAGTCCACCCACAAGCTGCTGGCGGCCTTCTCCCAGGCCTCGATGATCCACATCAAGGGTGACGTGGAGGAAGAGACCTTCAACGAAGCCTTCATGATGCACACCTCCACCTCGCCGCAGTACGGTATCGTGGCCTCTACCGAGATCTCCGCTGCCATGATGCGTGGCAACACCGGCAAGCGTCTGATCAAGGACTCCATCGATCGCGCTATCTCCTTCCGCAAAGAGATCAAGCGTCTGCGTGATCAGAGCGAAGGCTGGTTCTTCGACGTATGGCAGCCGGACAACATCGACACCGTCGAGTGCTGGAAGCTGGATCCGAAAGATGACTGGCACGGCTTCAAGGACATCGATGACAACCACATGTACCTGGATCCGATCAAGGTCACCCTGCTGACCCCGGGTATGGGTCGTGACGGCAAGCTGCTGGAGAAGGGCATTCCTGCTTCACTGGTCTCCAAGTTCCTGGACGAGCGCGGCATCGTGGTCGAGAAGACCGGCCCTTACAACATGCTGTTCCTCTTCTCCATCGGTATCGATCAGTCCAAGGCGATGCAGCTGCTGCGCGCCCTGACCGAGTTCAAGCGTGGTTATGACCTGAACCTGACCATCAAGAACATACTGCCGAGCCTCTATCGTGAAGACCCGAGCTTCTACGAAGGGATGCGCATTCAGGAGCTGGCCCAGAGCATCCATGATCTGACCTGCAAATACCGTCTGCCGGAGCTGATGTTCAAGGCGTTCGACGTACTGCCGGAGATGAAGATGACCCCGCACGCTGCATGGCAGCAGGAGTTGGCGGGCAATCTGGAAGAAGTGCCGTTGCGTGAGATGGTTGACCGCATCAGCGCCAACATGATCCTGCCGTACCCGCCGGGAGTACCCTTGGTTCTGCCGGGCGAGATGGTGACCAAGGATTCTCTGCCGGTGCTCGAATTCCTCGAGATGCTGTGCGAGATCGGTGCCCACTACCCGGGCTTCGAGACCGATATCCACGGCCTCTATCGTCAGGCCGATGGCAGCTACACCGTCAAGGTGCTGCGTTAATCGACAGTGACAACAGTCGAAAGTGACAACAACGGGCCGCAAGGCCCGTTTTTCCCTCCGGAATTCCTGTTCTTATTGCGTGAGTCGCCAATCATGAAGCGAGTGCTCTCCATTCAATCCCACGTAGTCTTTGGCTGTGCCGGCAACAGCGCCGCCGTTTTTCCCATGCGTCGCCTCGGGATCGAGGTGTGGCCGATGAACACGGTGCAGTTCTCCAACCACACCCAATACCGCGAAGGCTGGCAGGGGATGGTGATGCCCGGCGGTCATATCCGTCAGCTGGTAAACGGCCTGGCGGAGATCGGCGTGCTGGCCGAGTGCGATGCGCTGCTGAGCGGCTACCTCGGCTCGGCCGAACAGGGGGAGGAGATCCTGGCGGCGGTGGCCCGGCTCAAGGCGCTCAATCCGGCGGCCCTCTATTTTTGTGACCCTGTGATGGGTCACCCCGACAAGGGGTGCATAGTGGCACCCGGCGTCGCCGATTTTCTGAAAAACCGGGCACTGGCCTGCGCCGATATGCTGGCCCCCAATCTGCTGGAGCTGGAACAGCTCACCGGCCGCGATATCCGCAATGTGCCGGAGGCCATCGAGGCGTGCCAGCAGCTGCGCGCGCAAGGGGTCAAGCTGGTGATGGTCAAGCATCTGGGCAAGGCCGGTTTTGCCATGGACCGCTTCGAAATGTTGCTGGTGTGCGAGGAGGGAACCTTTCATCTCTCCCGCCCACTCTACCCTTTTGCTCGCCACCCCATCGGGGTGGGGGATCTGCTAAGCGCCACCATGCTGGCCAATCTGCTGGCCGGTTGCACCCCGGTGGCGGCGTTCGAGCTTACCAATGCCAGCGTTGATGCCGTGCTGGCTCGCACCTGGCTGGCGGGGGCTTACGAGCTGCAACTGGTGGCGGCCCAGCACGAGATGGCGCTGCCGCAGGTCTCCATCCGGGCGACCCGCCTCTGAGCTGTTTGCGCCAACAGCAGAAACAACAAAGCCCTGATCATCAGGGCTTTTTATATGTCAGATGTCGGGAGAGGGCTTAGTCCTGCGGGCTTTTGAGCGCCTTGACCACATCCTCTTTGGGCTCCAGCTCCTTGACCTGATTGAAGATCTCCAGCTCCCCTTGCGGGCTGACGGTGTAGGCATCGGCATCCTGATAGCTGCCGCTGCCAGCGCTCTCGATGATGACCACCAGCTCGGGCTGCTTGTCGCCATTCAAATCGATCAGTTTCAGCTCCCGGATAAAGCCGTTGCGAGCCATCACCTTGCCATCCTGAAACTCATCCAGTGGAAATTGGGCGTTCTGACCCGAATAGAGCCGCACGTCATAGCTGCCGATGGAGGCGGGCTCACCGGCCCCCTGCGCTACCCGGATCACCTGCCCAGAGGGGAGGGTCAGTTGCTTGCTAAATCCCTCTTCGGCTTGTGCCGCCAGCGGCAGGGTCAGCAGCCCTGCCATCATCAATGCTCTGTTCATCTTGCAACCTCTTGCTGTCTCTTGAGTGCGGGCTCCCGGGGAGCCCGCCGTGATGCTGTTACCAGATCTTCACCCGCTTCTGGGGCGGCAGATAGAGCTTGTCACCCGGCTGGATGTTGAATGCCTCATAGAAGGCGGGAATGTTCGGCACCACGCCATTGACCCGGTACTCGGGGGGCGAGTGGGGGTCGGAGCGCAGCAGCATCTGCATCAGCTCGGGGCGATACATCCCCTTCCACACCTGCGCCCAGCCGAGGAAGAAGCGCTGTTCGCCGGTGAAGCCATCCAGCACCGGCGCCTCCTTGCCATCCAGTGACAGCTCATAGGCCTTGTGGGCTATGGTTAGGCCGCCGAGATCGCCGATGTTCTCCCCCAGGGTGAACTGGCCGTTGACGAACTGGCCGTTGATGGGCTCGAAGCGGTTGTACTGGGCCACCAGCCGGCTGGTGCGAAAGCGAAACTCCTTGAGATCTTGCGGCGTCCACCAGTCGCGCATCATGCCGTCACCGTCGGATTTGGCCCCCTGATCATCAAAACCGTGGCCCATCTCGTGACCAATGACCCCGCCGATGGCGCCGTAGTTGACCGCATCATCCGCCGTCATGTCGAAGAAGGGGGGCTGCAAAATGGCCGCCGGGAAGACGATCTCGTTGTTGCTCGGGTTGTAGTAGGCGTTCACCGTCTGCGGCGACATGTGCCATTCGTCCCGGTCGACCGGCTTGCCGAGGCGCGCCAGACTGTCTGCGTATTCAAAGGCTTGCGAGCGTTGCAGGTTGCCGACCAGATCATCCGGTTTGATAGTGATGGCGCTGTAATCCTTCCACTTGTCGGGGTAGCCAATCTTGGGGCGGAACTTGGCCAGCTTCTCGAGGGCCTGCGCCTTGGTCTCGGGCGACATCCAGTCGAGCTCTTTGATGCTCTGGCCGTAGGCGGTGCGCAGGTTCTCCACCAGCTGCTCCATCCGCTCCTTGGCCGCTGGCGGGAAGTAGCGGGCCACATAGAGCTGGCCGACCGCTTCACCCAGATGATCGTTCAGCACCCCGAGCGCCCGCTCCCAGCTGGCGCGCTGCTTGGGCGTGCCGCTCAGGGTGGTGCCGTAGAAGGCGAAGTTGGCGCGGTCGGTCTCGCTGTCGAGATAGGGGGCGTAGTCGGTCAGCAGTTGCCACTTGAGGTAGGCCTGCCAGTCGGCGATGGGGGTCTGGGCCATCACCTGATCCAGCGCGCTCAGATAGGTCGGCTGACCGATGATGAGATCCGGCTGGGAAGCAATGCCCGCGGCGTTTAGATAGGCCTGCCAGTCGAAGTGGGGGGCGAGCCGTGCCAGTTCGCTGGCGGGGCGCTTGTTGTAGTTCTTCTCCCGATCCCGCAGGGCGACGTTGTCCCACTGGATGGTGGCTAGCCGGGTTTCGAGGGCCAGAATCCGCTTGGCCTTGCCACTCGGGTCAGATTCCCCGAGGCGGCTCAGCATGGCGACGATATGCTGCTGGTACTTCTGGCGCAGGGCCTGACTCTCGGGATCCTGCTTGAGGTAGTAGTCCCGATCCGGCAGCCCCAATCCCCCCTGATAGAGGTAGACCGCATAGCGGTCGGGGGACTTGGCATCGGCGTCGATCCAGATGCCAAACGGCGCGCCGCCGCCCATGCGGCCACTTTGGGCAAAGGCGCGGGCCAGAGCTGCCTGATCACCGATCCGGTCGATATCGGCCAGCGCCGGTGCCAGCGGGGTGAGCCCCTTGGCGTCACGGCTAGCCTGATCCAGATAGCTGGCGTAGAGATCGCGGATCTGCTGGGGCGGCGTGCCGGTGGCGGCCTCCTGCTTGGCCAGCCCCTCGACCAGCACCCGCACATCGGCGAGGGATTTGTCCCGCAGCATGTAGAAGGCGCCATCGGCGGGGCGATCGTCGGGGATCTTGGCGGTGGCGAGCCACTTGCCATTGACGTAGCGGAAGAAGTCATCGCCGGGTTTGACCTGAGTGTCCATATTGGCCAGCGCCAGCCCGGAGTGTTTGGGGGAGTCTTGCAGTGCCTGACTGCAGCCAGCCAGCAGGGCCAGTCCAATCAGGCCGGCCAGTAAGCTTTTCTTATTGTTCATCTTGTTTGATTCCAATTCCGATTGTTTGCTTCCCTGCCCATCTTCCTTGCTCCAACCGGTTGTGCGACCGCCTTGCGGCCAGCCTGGTGGAGAGGGCGGGCGAGCCTCACTCTAGCAGCAGGGTTGCAGCTTGATAAGCCCGACTCTGCTAAGATCGGCCGGTCCGTTTTGGGGAAGCCTATGATTTCTCATCTTTATTCTCGCTTTTGTCTGACTATGCCAGCGCCGGAAGGTTCCACCGGTCTGCTGGTGGCCTTCAGTGGCGGCCTCGACTCCACCCTGCTGCTGGTGCTGGCGGCCCAGTATGCCCGCGAGCATGGCCTGCCAGTTCGCGCCCTGCACGTGCACCACGGCCTCAGCCCCCATGCCGATGAGTGGGTCGCTCATTGTGAAGCCGTGTGTCAGCAATTGGCGGTGGAGCTGCTGGTCGAGCGGGTGACTCTGGCCCGTGGCAATGGCGAGAGTCTGGAGGCGCAGGCCCGCACCGCCCGTTACCAGCGGCTGACCGCCCGGATGCGGGAGGGGGAGTGGCTGCTCACCGCCCACCATCAGGATGATCAGCTGGAGACCCTGCTGCTGGCCCTCAAGCGCGGCGCCGGCCTGCGTGGCCTGGCGGGGATCCTGCCAAGCCAGCCCTTTGCTGGCGGCCTGTTGCTGCGGCCGCTGCTCGATATGAGTCGCGCCGAGCTGGCCGAGGCGGCGGCGAGCCTCCCCTTTGGCTGGGTGGAGGATGAGAGCAATCTGGACGTGAGTTATGACCGCAACTTTTTGCGCCAGACACTTATCCCCCAGCTCAAGGCGCGCTGGCCAGCCATGGCCCAGACCGCGGCGCGCAGCATGGCCCTGTGCGCCGAGCAGGAGGCGCTGCTGGATGAGCTGGCCGAGAGCGACTGGCAGCTGGCGGGCGAGGGGGAGGCGCTCCATATCGGCCCGCTGCACGCCCTTTCACCCACCCGGCGCAACAACCTGCTGCGCTACTGGATCCGCCGTCAGGGGGGCGAGATGCCATCCCGTGAGCAGCTTGCCCGGCTCTGGCAGGAGGTAGCGCTGGCGCGCGGCGATGCCAATCCCCGGCTCAACTGGGGGCGCCAGAGCTGCCGCCGTTTTCAGGAGCGGCTCTATCTGGTGAGCACTGACCTGCAACCCTGTCATCAGGTATTGCCGCTCACCGTGGGCGAGCCGCTGACCCTGCCGGACGGGCTGGGTGAGCTGGTGGTACGCATGGCGGAGTGCGGCGATGGGCTGTTGCGTTCCCCCCGAGCGGACGAGCCCCTCTCGGTGCGCTTTCAGGTGGCGCCCGGGATCCCCCTCAAACCGGTGGGGCGGGGCGGTAGTCGGCGGATGAAGAAGCTGCTGCAGGAGTATGGCGTGCCTTCGTGGCAGCGGGGGCGCATCCCCATCCTCTACTATGGCGAGCAGGCGGCGGCGGTAGTGGGGCTCTTTGTCTGCGACGGTTTTATGGCGCAGGGGGCCGGGCTGGTTTGCCACTGGCAGGGGGGCGGTGCAGCTCCGGTTTTGCCCGAGCAGGATCTTGCCTGAGGTGATCGGTGTGAGCGGGGACCCCAAAAAAAGAAGCTCCGGTCACATGGCGCGCATGTGCCGGAGCAAAGAAGAGTTCGGGATTATTCGTTAGGGCTGGCCTTGCCGGCTTTTTTGCGGGCGTAGAGGTGACTGTCGGCCGCCTCGTAGAGGCTCGGCACATCGATCCCGGATTGCCAGCTGGCGGCGCCAAGGCTGCATCCGACCGAGAAGGTGCTGAGCTCCTTGTTGGTCATCAACATATGCTGCAGTCGCAGCCAGACCGGGCGCCACGCCTCGGGTTCGGCCGGTTGCAGCAGCAGGGCAAATTCATCTCCCCCGAGCCGGAAGGCTTGATCCGTGCTGCGGATACACCCCTTGAGCAGCTGGGCGAAGCGGCTCAGCACCAGATCCCCCACCGGATGACCCCAGGTATCATTGATCTGCTTGAAGCGATCGAGATCCAGCAGCACCAGCACCAGACCATGTGGCTCGCGGCTGTGCTGCTCGATGGCGCGGCCGATGGCCTCGTCAAAGTAGGAGCGGTTGCCAAGGCCGGTCAGGTGATCGAGCCGGACCAGCTGATCCAGTTTTTCCAGCCGCAGATAGAGGGGCAGCAGCAGGCAGAGCAGCTGATGGTATTGCATCAGTACCCGTTGCTGGCTGCCGCTCAGCGGATGTTCCAGCTCGTAGTGAAGCTGGCCGAGCAGCTGGCCATGCTGACCGCGCAGCTCGAACGGATAGTTGTGCAGGTTGAGGGTGGCCTGCGGCGGGTGCTGGATCAGCACGTGATGCTCGGCGCTATCGAGATAGAGGCCATGGATCCTGACAATTCTTGCCGCACGATCGGCAAAAGTTGTCAGCAAACCGCCGAGATCGCTCTGCCCCAACAACTGCTCAAGCAACTGGTTGCGCTCAACGCTGGGCAAGGGCGTGAGCCGCTCCATCTGGCGAACCCACTGCTCGATGCCATGGCTAAAGCCATTAAGTGACGACGTATTTTCCATGGTCTTCCACCTGTAACACCTGACTACTGTCTCCTCCCTGCAATTGGCATGCCCAATATATCTTTCCTGCCCGCCAGATCGGCTGACTAAGCTTAAGTCGATAAAAGGAGAGGAAAATTTGTACACCGATCTGTTGATCCTGCTGTTCGCCGCCGTCCTGCTGGTGGCAACTTTCCGGCGCCTCGGCTTGCCGGTGATCCTTGCCTACCTGATTGCCGGCGTCTTGCTTGGCCCCCACGGGCTGGCGGTGATCACCGGCCAGTCGATCATGCAGACCATTGCCGAGCTGGGGATCGTCTTTCTGATGTTCTCGCTGGGGTTGGAGTTCTCCCTGCCGAAACTACTGGCGATGCGCCGGTTGGTGCTGGGGGTCGGGATGTTGCAGGTGCTGCTCACGTCACTGCTCTTCTTCGCCATCGGCTGGTGGTGGGGGCTGGGTCTGGCCCAGTCGCTGGTGGTGGCGGGAACGTTGGCACTCTCCTCGACGGCGGTGGTGATCAAGCAGCTCGGCGAGCAGAAGCAGCTCCATACCCGCCGCGCCCAGCTGGGGGTGAGCGTGCTGCTGTTTCAGGATCTGGCGGTGGTGCCCCTGCTGGTGATGATCCCGATCCTCGCCCAGCCGGAAGTGCAGGGGAGCGCCCTTGCCGCCGAGATCGCCTGGGCCACCCTCAAGGGGCTGTTTGCTCTCTTCACTCTGCTGGCGGTGGGCAAGTGGTTGCTGCCGCTGCTGTTTCACGAGGTGGCGCGAGCCCGCTCCGACGAGTTGTTCGTGCTGAGTGCCCTGCTGGTGGCGCTGCTGGCTGCCTACATGACCCATTCACTCGGGCTGTCGATGGCGCTGGGGGCGTTTCTGGCGGGGATGATGCTGGGGGAGTCCCACTACCGTCATCAGCTGGAGGTGGACATCAAGCCCTTTCGCGACGTGCTGATGGGGCTCTTCTTTATCACCATCGGCATGGCCATGGAGTGGGAGCTGGTGGCGCGGGCATGGTGGCAGGTACTGATCTGCGTGGTGCTGCTGGTGCTGTGCAAATCCCTGCTGGTGCTGCTGGCCGGGCGGCTGATGGGGGAGCGAAAGCGCGACAGCATGGCCGCCGGCATCATGCTCAGTCAGGTGGGGGAGTTCGGCTTCGTGTTGCTGGCGCTGGCACTGCACCACGGCTTGCTGGATCAGCAACTGGTCTCCCTGCTGATCGGCATCGGCATCATCTCCATCGCCATGACCCCCTGGCTGGTGACCCAGGCCCATTCGCTGGCCCGCAGCCTGACCGATCCGGCGCTGCTGACCCGCTTCGAAGTCGCCCAGTCGGGCCTGAGCAAAAACCAGCACGTCATCATCGCCGGCTTTGGCCGGGCGGGGCAGACCTGTGCCCGCTTTCTCAAGCTCGAGGAGATCCCCTTTCTGGCCCTAGACCTCGACCCCGAGCGGGTGAGCGAGGCCAAGCTGGCGGGGGAGCAGGTGGCCTTCGGCGACGCCAGCCGCCGCGATATTCTGCTGGCCGCCGGGTTGTTGCGGGCGCGGCTGGTGATCATCACCTTCGATGATCGCAAGCGGGTGGAGGCGATGCTGGCACTGATCCGCGAACTGGCGGGGGATCTCAAGGTGCTGGTGCGTACCCGGGATGACAGCTTTCTGGAGCAGTACAAGCAGGCGGGGGCCTTCGAGGTGATCCCCGAATCCCAGGAGGGGGCCCTGATGCTGGTCTCTCACCTGCTGCTCAACTGCGATATCCCCATCGGTCGGGTGATCCGCCGGATGGAGCTGGAGCGCAGCAGCCAGTATCGCTTTCTGCACGGCTTCTACTGGGGGGATCAGAGCGCCAGCAATCTGGAGGCGGATCAGCTGCTTGAACGCCTCCATCCCCTGTTGCTGCACGATCAGGCGTGGGCGGTAGGTCGTGAAGTGCGCGAGTTGCCGCTTGATGAGGTGCGGATCAAGGAGGTGCAGCGTGGCGATCAAAGTCTGGAACCCAGACCCGAGCTGGTGCTGGCGGCTGGGGATCGGCTGATCCTGTTTGGTACCGTGGTGGCGATGGAACAGGCTGAGCAGCGTTTGCTGGAGGGGCGCTGAGTTCCCTCGGACTCATCGGCCGCGCCCTTTATTCCCGCTCTTTTGGTAGCCCTTCGATATCGAGGAAGGCGACGACCCGCTCCCGCTCCCTCAGGGTGTCCTGATAGCCCAACTTGATCAGCTGCTGACAATAACCCGGATAGAACATCAAAAAGCTGGCCAGACTGCTGGTCTCATCCCCCTTCACGCCCAGCACCCGCAACAGGCGGCGCAACTTTAGCGGCAGTTTGCGCAGGTAGGCCAGTGCGATGGTGTCGAGATCCTGACTCGGTTTCAGCACGCAGGTTTCCACCCGTTTCAGCTTGAGGCGATTGCGCTCCCGCTCCGGGATCAGATCCAGAGTCTGGTTGATGCGCCACAGCCGCTCCAGATCGGAGTTGAGAGTGTCGGTAAAGACGGTATCGAGCAGATGGCTGGCGATATTGGAGCTGGTGAGATGGCCGTGGTGATGGGTCGGCGCCGAGTGTGCCGGCGGATCCAGGGTGATCAGCAGGATCCGCTCCGCACCCAGATGGATGGCGGGGCTGAGCGGGCTCAGCTGGTGGATGGATCCGTCGCCGTAGAACTTCTCGCCGATCAGGGTGGCTGGAAAGACGAAGGGGAGAGCCGAGGAGGCGAGCAGGTGCTCCGATGTAAGCACGGTGCGCACCCCGCGACGTCTGGCCCGCTCCCACGGATGGTGGTCGGCCCGCCCTTGAAAGAAGGTGGTGGAGAGACCGTCGTCGTAATCCGATGCCGTGATGGCCAGCGCCTCCAGACTGCCGTAGAGGATGTTGTCATCGATGCGGTGATAGTCGATGAGTTGATCCAGCAGGCGGTGCAGCGGCGCGTTGTCAAAGAGGTGAAAGGCGTGGTTGGTGTGGGGATTGATCAGCCCCGCCGACCCCTCGTACAACAACCGCCACAGCAGGCGCCCCGGGTGAAAATCGAAGATGTGGTGAGTCTCGAAGCGGCGCCAGACCCACTCCAGCTTGCGCACCCCCAGATGGAAGCAGGAGGCGTAGCAGGCCAGTGCGGTGACATTGATAGCCCCCGCCGAGGTGCCACACAGGATGGGAAAAGGGATGCCGAGATTGCGCGGGTAGAGCTCCGCAATCGCCTTGAGGGCGCCGACCTGATAGGCGGCGCGAGCACCGCCACCGGTGAGCAACAACGCTGTATTGGGTCTGGCCATATGCTGGCGCCTTATCGTGTTCTGACAAGAATGTTCCCACTGACAAGTTAACTATAAGGCGCTGTATCAAATATAAAAACGGGCGCTCGCCCGTTTTTTTCATGGCCGCTTTTCAAAGGGCCCGCTGGGGATTTTCCGGCCGTGCCAGCTGATCAAAGGCGGCGAATACCGGAGCGCTGGCGAGGATGCGACCGTGGCCCAGACCCCGGGTGCTCACCAGCCGGGTATGACCATCCTGACTGGCCCGCAAGGAATCGCCGTGCGGGGCAAATCTGTCCTCCTCGTCGTGCACGATCATCGCCGCGCCGCTGCGACTGGCGAGGCGACCCAGCGGATCGACCGTGCTCAAGGGGTGCTGGTACTTCTGCTCAATCTCCTTGACCACCGCATCAAACAACCGGATGGAGTAGCCGGAGCGCGCCACCATGCCGTAGAGCTGGGGCACATAGTCGAGCACCGGTGAAATCAACAGCAGCGGCAGGGTATCGATACCCGGCTGACGGCTGGAGAGAGTGACGGCGCCTCCCATGCTATGGGCGATGACGCCGTGCAGCGGGCCTGCTTCGCTGGCCAACTTGGTCGCCAGCTCGTCGAAGGCGCGCACGAAACGGGGCAGGTGGCCAGTGTTGCCTGCACTCTGGCCGTGGGCCGGATGATCGTAGGCAATGGCGGTGAAACCCTGCGCGGCGATATGGCTCATCAACGGATAGAACTGGCTGGCGCTGCCGGACCAGCCGTGCATCAGCAGCCACAGCGGCCCCTGACCGAGCCGATAGCTCATCAATAACCCTTCGCTGGTATGGACGGCCTGCTTCACCAGACCGGCAGGTTCGTGGTCATCCCGCTGGTTGCGCTGGGGGGTGAGCAGCAACTTGCTGGCGGTGCGCTTGGCATGGGTGGGGGCGAGTCTGTGGTGCAACCGGGTGCCGATTCCCAGCAGCCATTTGCTCGGGCTGAAGCGGCGGGTGTTGAAGTAGATCTTGCTGCTCATGGTCATCCTGTGGTTTTTATGTGCGAACGGTCGTGCTTTTTTATCGGTTTTTAAAAAGTCGTGCTGAACGGATGCCAAAACATCAGCGCCAGCTGCTCAGCAGAGCGTCCACCTCGGGCCAGAAGTGGCGGGCCGGATCCTGACACAGTTCGAGATCGTTGAACACCTGATCCGCCAGATAGAGGCCATAGAGGCGGTAAACGGCGCGCCAGGGATCCATCTCCTGTCGCCACTCGCCTGCGGCCTGACCTTGCACCACCTGACGGGCCAGATAGTCGAGCCAGAAGCGCACCAGTTGCCGGGCGGCTTGCTGCACCAGGCTCTTTTGCTCATGGCCATCCTGCACCGAGGTCCAGGCATCGAGGAACATGCAGCGTCCGGCGAAGCAGTGGTTCCACGCCTGCCAGGCCCGCAGCAGGGCGATCAGCTTGTCGTGCTGGCTCTGGTGCTCCTGCTGGCGTACCGGCTGGATCACCCGCAGCCGGAACACCTCGGCGGCGTACTCCAGCACGGCGATCTGCAGATTGTCGCGGGATTGAAAGTGGGCAAACAGGCCGCTTTTCGACATTTCGCAGGCGCTGGCCAGCGAGCCGATGGTCAGGCTCTCCAGCCCTTGCTGGCTCGCCTGCTCAAAGGCAGTCTGCAAAATGGTTTCCCGGGTCAGGCGCCCCTTGCTCATCACTCTCTCCTCGTTGACGCTGGCAGCATAAAGTACGATCGTGCTAATTGTCGAGCAACAAATAGCCAGCATGGCTGGCTATGTCGTCTCGCGCGTGTCATTGCGCGCGGGGTTCAGCTCTCCTTGATATCGAGCTGTTGCAGGGCGATGACTGCCTGAGTGCGGTTCTTGACGCCCAGTTTTCTGAAGATGGCGGTGATATGGGCCTTGATGGTGGCTTCGGAGACGTTGAGCTCCCAGGCGATCTGTTTGTTGAGGCTGCCATCGCGCAGCATGATCAGCACCTTGTATTGCTGGGGGGTGAGGCTGGCCAGCTTGCTGGCGAAATCGGGGCCGTCTTCCGATTCAGGATGGAGCGAGATGCCTTCCGGCACCCAGTTATCCCCCCCGATCACCGTATTGAGGGCATTGACCAGCTCCTTCATCGGTACCGATTTGGGAATAAAGCCGAGCGCTCCGAGTCGCAACACCTGCTGGATGATGGCCGCATCTTCCGAGGCTGAGACCACCACGATGGGCAGGTCGGGATACTGGCCGCGCAGGTGGGCCAGCCCCTCGAAGCCGTTGGCCCCCGGCATCTTGAGATCGAGCAGCAACAGGTCAACTTCGGGGTGCTCGCCGAGCAGGCTGGTCAGGCTGTCGATGGAGTCCGCTTCCAGCAATTGAGCGTCGTTGATGGCCATGTGCACCGCTTGGTATAGGGCGCCCCGAAACAGGGGGTGGTCATCTGCGATGACGATGGTAAATTGGCTGTCCATATTTCGGTTAATGGCTCACATTGTTGCTAACTGATTGTTTTGAAAAATCAAACTAGCATCGCTCACCAAGAGGGTCAAACCCGCGGGTGCGCAAATGTGAAGCGACCATCGGATGTTTTGCCATCAGGGCAGATCGGCCGGTCGCAGGCAACTCATGCAGGAGGCAGCAGATGGGATCCTTGGTATTGGCGGTGGGCACCGGCTCCACCTGGGCGATGCGGGCGGCACTGGTGCTCGCCATGAGCGGGCTGACGTGGCAGGAGCAGGTGTTCGATCTGGAGGATGCCAAGTCGCTGGCGCGGCTCAAGCGGCTGGCACCGGCCGGTCTGGTGCCCTGGCTCGAACACGATGGCGTGCGGGTTCACGACTCGCTGGCCATCGCCGAATATGTTCACGAGCTCTGTCCCGAGCGCCAGCTCTATCCGCTTTCGCTGGCCGAGCGGGCACTGGCTCGCAGCCTCTGCGCCGAGTTGCACGCGGGATTTCGGCAGATCCGTTCTCTGCTCCCCTTCTTTCTTGGGGCGCCAACCCGTATCGATCCCCCGGTGGAGGCGGTCGGTGAGCTGGCCCGTTTGCAGGAGATCTGGTCGCAGGCGCGGGGCCCCTTCTACTTTGGCGAGGCGGGCATTGTCGATGCCTTCTATGCGGTGATGGCCTATCGGCTGGCCAGCTACGGTATCCTGTTGCCCGGCCAGGCCGGAGCCTATCAGCAGGCGCTGCTCTCTTGGCCTCTGTGGCAGGAGACCCTGCTCAAGGCGCGGTTGCAGTGGCCGGTGGCAGCGCGCCAGTCACAGTGAACCGTGGCAGATAGATAAACGAGAGAGGGGAGCCAGTGGCTCCCCTCTCTGCTGCAGGTCAATGTGGCTCAAGGGTTACTTCTGCCGGCCGGCAAAGACCACCACCACCTTGTCATCCCCCTTCTCCCGCACAAAGGCGTAGGGGGCATCCGAGAGTTTCTGGTGGCTGCCTGCCGCAATGGCCGGATGGGCTGCGCGGAACTGGCCCAGTTGCTGCCAGTGCTTGACCAGCTCAGCCTTGTCTCCGCGGGCCAGCTCCTGCCAGTTCATGTCCGAGCGCAGCGCCTGATCGAACACCCCGCCATCCTTGGCCAGCCCGCGGCCGGACTCGTCGCCGTAGTAGAGCTGGATGCCGCCCGGCAGCAGCATAAAGCTGTTGGCGACCCGGCGCTGTAGCGGCACATCCTGATAGTCGCCAAAGAACAGCTTGGTGTCGTGGGAGCTGATGTAGCTCAACACGTTGAATTCGGGATCCTGATTGATGCGGCTGGCGTAGCTGGCATAGGTGGGCTCGGCGCTGGCCATGCACTGGGCCTGTGACAGTGCGAACTCGCGCTGATAGTCGAAGTTGATCAGGGAATCGAAACCGTTCTGATACCAGAAATCCTTGGCCACCCCGTGATCCCACACCTCTCCCACCATGTAGAAGGGCAGATCGTCGAGAGCCTTGCCCGGGTTGTTGGTCTTCCACTCCTTGAGCGCAGCGGTGCCCGCCTGCTTGAGCTTGGCCCACACTTCGGGCTCCAGATGCTTGACGGTGTCGGCGCGGAAGCCGTCGATGCCAAAGCGGCGCACCCAGTCGGTGTGCCAGGCGATGAGATAGTCGCTCACGGTAGCGTCGGGCAGCGCCTTGGCGAGGGTATCTTTTTTCGCCGCCAGCAACGGCGGCAGCCCTACCGGCTTGGTCGATTCGGTCAGGAAGTCAGGCAGCCCCGCCACCGAGCCGGTGACGTCGTCGGTGCCGGGCTGCGGGTAGCCTGGCAGACCGGCGCGCACCCAGTCTCCACTCCACCACTTGTTCCACGCGGGTGATTGATAGTCGATGAACTGGTTGTAGCCATGCCAGTTAAGGCCGCCGCTCGGGCGCCACTGGTTCCAAACGGTCGGCAGTTTGCCGCTGTTCTGGGTCAGTTTGGTGAGCCCCAGATCTTGCAGATCGGCGAGGGTGGCATAACCGGCGTGGTTCATCACCACGTCGAGGATGATCCGCATGCCGCGCTTGTGGGCCTCATCCACCAGGGTTTTCAGACTCTCTTCATCGCCGTAGTTGGGATCAATCTTGGTGAAGTCGAGCGCCCAGTAGCCGTGGTAGGCGTAGAAGGGGAAATTGCCCTGCTCGCCGCCACCAATGAAGCCGTGAACCTGCTCCACCATGGGGGTGATCCAGATGGCGTTCATGCCGAGGCTCTTGATGTAGTCGAGCTTCTCGGTCAGCCCCTTGAAGTCACCGCCATGCCAGGTGGCTACCTCATCCTGACCATCCTTCTGGCGACCGAAGCTGTGGTCGTTGGCGGGGTCGCCGTTGTGGAAGCGATCGGTCAGCAGGAAATAGACGCTCGCCTGATCCCAGCTGAACGGTGCTGGCTTGGCTGCCTTGACCGGTTCGAGCAGCAGCAGGCCGCCGCTCTCTTTGCTCGGGGTCAGGGTCAGCTTGCCCTGTTTGACCACCACCTCCTGTTTCGAGTAGGCATCCCGCAGTCGGGTACCGTCTGGCCAGACCCCTTTCAGGGATACCGTGACCGGGCCGCCATCCCAGCTGATGCAGGGCTCTTGTGGTGGCTGGCGCTTGAACTCGCTCTTCTTGGTCGCCCGCAGCACCTTGAGGCTGGGGGTATCCGGGTTGAAGGTGAACTGATACTCCCCGGCCAGCATCACCCGCAGGGTAAAGCTCTGGTCCTTGCTGCATTTGTCCATGGGCTGGGCGGTGCCGAAGGGGAGCGGCTTGCTCTCGCTCGGGCCAAAGCTGGTACCGCAACTGTTGTCTGCGTCGCTGATGCGGATCTGGTGGCTCCCCTTGGCAAGGGGATGGATCAGCTCCACCGTGCCCTTGTCCAGCGCGATCGGGGTCGCGACCGGTTGACCATCCACATAGAGGCGAACCTCGGGAGCGGCCAGCGCCTGTTGCGTGAACAGAGGGGCGGCCAGCAGGGCGAGCCAGAGAGGGGATAAGTAATGAGCACGACGCATAAGCCATTCCTTGAGCAGGGCAGTTCGGACAAGGGCCCATTCTAGGAGCAGCAAAGCGCGCCTTGGATCGGCAAAACGCCGATTTGTGACATCAGTTCAAATGGTTACGTTTTCAAGCCGAAGAAAGTGTGATGGGGAGGCGGTGGGGGTACGCTGTCGATAAAAATAGCGGCCATAAAAAATGCCGGTCAGGTGACCGGCATTTGGTGTGTCAGGCATCGTCGTCACATCAGACGGTGAAGAACTTGAAGTTGACGAAGGCCACCGCGATGAAGGAGGCAACCATGCCGCTGATGCAGAGCACAGCAGGGCGGATGGCTGGCCAGCGATGGGTCAGCAGAATGATGGCCAGCAGGGTCGGGTAGAGCCCGAACATGTAGCGTGGCATGGCGTTGAGGCCGGTCATCAGCGGGATGGTGCAGCAGATGAACATCAGGGTCGCTTCCGCCCAGCGCTTCTGGCTGAACAGGTAACCGTTCAGGCACCAGCCGAAGATCACCATGATGGAGAGGTAAGCCTTGCGGCCGCCCAGCTCGAAACCGCTCAGCCACCAGTCCAGCGGGCTGTCCATGTAGCGACCCCAGGCCACCTGAATGTGCTTGAAGGCAAAGGCATCGCCGGTCAGATGATAGAGGTAGACCATGTAGGCGAACAGGCCAAACGGGATCATCCAGAGGGTGAACACCACCTTGAAGGCGCGCTCGGTAAAGCGGAAAAATTCCCGCCAGCCGTAAGCTTGCAGCGCCAAGATCAGCACCGGGAAGACCATCATCACCCCCAGGTTGCGGGTGGCGGAGATACAGACCCCCAGCACGGCCACCATCAGCCACTGCTCCCGATAGGCGAACAGGAACATCCCCAGCATCAGCGCCATAAAGGTCGACTCGGTATAACCGGAGACGAAGTAGGCGGAGAAGGGGGAGAAGGCGAGCAGCCAGACGCCGAAGCGGGCGGTATCGTCCCCCAGCTTGAGCTGACGCAACACCAGCAGCATCAGCGGCAGGCTGGCGAAGAAGGAGATATTGGTAACAATGATGAGGCCGATCAGGCTCTCGACATTGAACAGGTTGGAGATGGCACCGGAGACCATCGGATAGAGCGGCATAAAGGCCCAGTTGGCCGCATTGCCCTTGCTCAGCCAGCGCGGGTAGAGATCGTAGCCGTTCTCGATGATGCGCTGGAACCAGACGCAGTCGAACTGACAATAGGCCTGCAGCGGGCCGATGTCGGGGGAGCCATAGAGCTGGACACCGAAGTAACCCATGCCATACAGGGCCACCCGGCTCAGCATGAAGGCGGCGATGATCATCAGCCAGTCACGGCCGCTGATGCGCAGTGACGGGCGATAGGGGAGTGCAGCCCCGGTTAGCGGGGCAGTATTGGTCATATCATTCATCAGGCAAAAACCCAGACGCGAGAGAGAACGTAAGTGAGGACGGTAACGGTCAGGGTGGCGATGACCACCGGCAGCAGACCGGAGAGCCCCGCAAACAGCAGGCCGCTCAGGATCAGGTTACGCACCGCCAGCGAGAAGAGGGCAACCAGCAGAAACTTGCTGGCGGCTCCCTGCTTCTGGAAGGTGATGTAGCGGTGACCAAAGAAGGAGAACCAGAACGCGATGGCAAAAGCCAGCGTGGTAACCAGGTGCTCCGAGATGGTGGGCCAGGTATGAAACAGTGCGATGGAGGTGCCAAGGTCGACGAGGGTAGCCCCCCCGCCGACAAAACCGAAACGTACCAGCCGCCAGAATTCCTCGCGGGAGATCATTGAGGCGCCTGCTCCTGCTGCTCTTGCGGGTTGCTGTCAGCGCTCTGCGGTTTGCCCGCATCCTGCTTGGCATACTGGCCATAGACCCCTTCAATGAGGTAGACCGGGCGCTGTTTCACTTCCACAAACATGCGGCCGATGTACTCGCCGATGATGCCGAGCGACAACAGCTGGATACCGCCGAGGAACAGCACTACGGACATCAGTGAGGCGTAACCGGGTACGTCGATGCCGAAGAAGATCACCTGGGTGATGATTTTCAGGATATAGAGGAAGGCAACCAGCGAGACGCTGACACCCACATAGCTCCAGACCCGCAGCGGCCAGCTGGAGAAGCTGAGCAGACCGTCGAGTGCGAAGTTCCACAGTTTCCAATAGTTGAACTTGGTTTCACCGGCGTGACGGGCCGGGCGCTCGTAGGGGACGCCAACGGCACGGAAACCGGCCCAGGCAAACAGACCCTTCATGAAGCGGTTGCGCTCCGGCAGCAGCTTGATCGCCTCGACCACTCGACGGTCGATCAGGCGGAAGTCACCGGCGTTCTCCGGCAGCTTGGTGCTGGTGGAGAGGGCGTTGAAGAAGCGGTAGAAGCCACCGGCAGTCAGGCGCTTCATCGGGGTATCGGCGCTGCGATCGACGCGGATGCCGTAGACGGTGTCATAGTCACCGGTCTGCCACAGTTTGACGAACTCCAGGATCAGGGCGGGCGGGTCTTGCAGATCCACATCCATCGGCACGATGGCATCCCCTTTGGCCTGATGCAGACCGGCGGTCAAGGCCGCTTCTTTACCGAAGTTGCGTGCCAGGTTGACCAGGGTCACGCGCGGGTCACGGGCGATGGCCTGCTCGACCACTTCACGGGTGCGGTCACGGCTGCCATCGTTGACGAATACAATTTCAAGCTGGTCTTTCAGCGGGGCCAGTTCGTTGTCTATCGCGTTGATGAAGGCATCGATGCTCTCTTCCTCGTTGTAAACGGGAACGACCAGAGAGAGTCGAAAATCTGGATGCGACATAAGAACGTCCTTATTTGGGATAGTTGTTTTTATAAAATGGTATTCGGGGCAAGGATCACTGGGCTACGGTCAAACGTACCGACTGCACATTGATGGGAGTAGGTGCCGAGAGCGCCAGAAAATTGGGGCGCTTGGGATCTGCCGTGAGCGAGTCACCGGGCAGACTGAGGCGGATTTCGTTGATGCCCGCTTTGGCCAGTTTCACCGTGGTGGTGAAGTCGTGCCCCAGCGCTACTTTCAACAGGGCTCCGGCTTCCGGGCTGTTGATGCGGGCCTGTACGGTCAGCTGATCCGGATTGGCCGCCTGCTTGGGCAGCACAAAATAGAGGCCGCCCTGACCGCTGAGCAGGGTACCTTCGTCGCTCGGCTTCTTGGCCCAGCCTTCGCTGGAGAGGAAGCGGCTCGGCTTGGTCAGATTGAGTTCGTTACCAGGCTGATAGGTCATGCTGGAGTTGTGTTCCCAGAAGCGGGTTTTGCCTTCCAGATAATAGAGTTTGTAGGCCAGGCTCACGTTGGGGTGAGCAGCCAGATAGAGGGTGTAAAGATAAAAACCGCTTAACGCCAGAATGGCAGTCAAAAAACCGAACTTTTTGTACGTCATATCACTCTCTATGCCTGACAGAATGGGTAGGCCGATGTCGCGCATATGCTAATCCAATTGCAAAAAAAGCATAGTGGATCACAAAAAAATATTTGGTCACATATTAACCCCTTTTTACCCCTGTTCCAAACGTTGCTGTTTCCCGGTTAAACAGGTCTGGCGGGGCGCCGGTTGCCAATGGTGCTCCGGCAAGGTATTTGGCAAATAGACGTGCTTTGCTGCGTCATTTTCTAGCGGATGCGATAGTCATCTGGCCTCTATCGCCATTTTGCAGGGGGCGATTTATGATGACTCACTTATTCGTCAAGGATGACATATGAAGTGGCTCTCTTGCTGTCTGTTGCTTGGATTATGGGCGCCAATGGCATTGGCCAGGGCCCTGTGTCCCGAGCCTATTCAGGTCGGTTACGATAACTGGCCCCCCTACCATTATTATGAAGCCGACTCACCGCAAGAGGTGCGCGGTTATGCTGCCGAGGTGCTGACGGCTGTGCTCACTTCCATGCACTGCAAGGTCCATTATGTGGAGCTGCCCTGGAAGCGGGTACTGCTCGAAATGGAGTATGGCGAGATAGACATGGCGATGGAGGCGAATATCAACGATGAGCGCGCCCGTTATGCCTGGTTTTCCGACTCCTACAACCCGGGTCGCACCTTGCTGTGGATCCGCAAGGGCAGCCACTACCCCGAGCAGGATCTGGCGAGCTGGCTGGCCAGTGGTTACTCCCTCGGTGTCACCAAAGAGTACTTCTATGGTGATGAAGTGATGTCGCTGCTCGCTCGCTATGCCAAACAGGTGAGTGCGGTGAGCGACCAGCAAAATTTTGAGAAGCTGGCCCGCGGGCGGATCGACGGTTTCCTCGGTGACATGCTGGCTACTCCCAGCGCCCTTAACAAGGAGGGGATGAGCGGTCTGTTCACCAGTCACACCATGGTGGTATCTGAATCGCCGAGCTTCTTTATGTTGGGCAAGCGCAGCTTTTCGCCGCAGTTCTTGCAACAATTCAATCAGGCGTTGGCGCGGTTCAAGGAGACAGATGCGTATGACATTATCTGGCAGCGTTATGCCCCCGGGCGCTAGCAAAGTATTGGCCGTTCACGCATCATGAGCGGCCTGAGCATCGGGTCTGCTTGTCAGGCCTGACAGAGTGAACAAACCGTTTTGAGGTACCCATGGGGATGAAGTATTGGCTGGCCCTTGCCAATCTGGTGTGGCTGGGATGTTTGCCCGCTGGCGCGGTACATGCGACCGAAGCACAAGTTGTGGTGGCGGCCAGTGAAACCGGACACGACTGGTATCAGGGCAGTCAGGCCGAACAGGCCCGTGTCGAGCTGGAGCAGCAGTTGC
This sequence comes from Aeromonas sp. s11, assembly GCF_040907945.1. NCBI lineage: Bacteria > Pseudomonadati > Pseudomonadota > Gammaproteobacteria > Aeromonadales > Aeromonadaceae > Aeromonas > Aeromonas sp. s11. The sequence goes on from NZ_JBFOCU010000039.1 coordinate 30,110, forward strand.
AAGAGGCTGTGCTTGCCCAGCTGCATCCCGATTTTTTCACGCTGTGGAAGCGTCTGCAGGCCACCCCTGCAGACAAGCGTGGTGCCATCTATGACGACATTTTTGCCAAGCTGAGTCGTTTCCAGCACGCCTGGCGGGGGATGGATCTGGTCTCTCGCGAGCAGATGAAGACCCTCAAACTCGATTTGAACCGCCCTGTAGTGACCCAACCCAGCGATGATGGCCTGCTCACCCAGGTGAAATCCCTGCGCCCTCAGGTGGCGGAATACGAGGCGGTGCGGGCCAAAGTGCACAAACTGCTGGCGATGCCGATGGCCAGCAAGTGGCCGACCCTCGATATGCCGACCCTGCGTGCCGGAGAGAGCTCCGCCGAGCTCGGCCAAATCCGCGCCATGCTCAACGAGCTGGGCGACAGCGCCCCGAGCCATGGTGATCAGATTTACGATGGTGATACCGAGCAGGCCATCAAGCAGTTCCAGCGTCGTCACGGTCTCACCGCGGACGGCATTATCGGTCGTCAGACCCGCTCCTGGCTCAATACCGGCCCGCAAGTGCGCGCCAGTCTGTTGTTGCGTAACCTGTGGCGTCGCGATCTGGTGGATCAACTCGCCGGTGGCCGCTACGTGTTGGTCAATATTCCCGACTACCGCCTGAGCGTGGTGGAGTCCGGCAACGAGGTATTCACCAGCCGGGTCATCGTCGGCAAGGAGCAGCGCGCCACTCCCATTCTGGCCAGCGAAATTCGCTCCATCGTGCTCAATCCCTCCTGGCATGTGCCGCGCTCCATCCTGAGCAAGGACATCCTGCCCAAGCTGGGTCGCGATCCCGCCTATCTGAGTCGCGAGCAGTTCGAGGTGATCGACAGCGAGGGCAATCCGGTCCAGTTCACCGAAGAGGGGTGGCATCAGGCGCTGGCCGCCGGTTTCCCCTATCGCCTGCGGCAAAAGCCGGGGGATCACAATGCCCTGGGGCGCTACAAGTTCTACCTGCCCAACAATGACGCCATCTATCTGCACTCCACTCCGCGCAAGGCGCTGTTCGAACAGGGGGCGCGCGCCTTCAGTTCGGGCTGCATCCGGGTGGAGCATGCCGACGATCTGGCCGAACTGTTGCTGGCGGACTCCCGCTATCAGCCGGACAAGGTGGCCAATATCCTTAAGGAGAGCCAGACCAAATGGTTGCCGCTCACCACGCCGATCCCGGTCTTTACCGTCTACTGGAGCAGCTGGATCGACGAAAATGGTCGCCAGCAATTGCGTAACGACATCTACGGATTTGATCGGGTCAGCTTCCAGAGCCGCCTGCTGTGATCCCTGCCACAGAGTGAAAAGCCCGGCCTGTGCCGGGCTTTTCTATGGGCGATTGAGGTTTGACAGGGCCCCCCGCCGGAGGGTAGTTTCAAGCGCCTGTATCACATTCAATCAGTGATCTTATTCAACTATTTTCGCTTGAATCTGCGATGGACGAACCCCTTATGCTGGAACAAGAGATAAGTCGACGTCGCCTGTTGCTGGGAGCCGGTTGCCTGTTGGGCAGCTCGCTGATCTCCTTCCCTGCACTGGCCAGCCGCAGTACCACCGGGCGTGAACTCAGTTTCTTCAATCTCAATACCGGCGAGCGGGTGCGCGCCAGCTATTGGGAAAATGGCCACTATCTGAGCGACGGGTTGGCCGAGCTCAACCACATCTTCCGCGATTACCGGCGCAATGAAGTGTTCAACATCGACAAGAAGCTTTTTGATCAACTGTTTCTGTTGCAGCACAAGCTGGGTCGGCGCAGTGAAATTCAGCTGATCTCCGGCTATCGCGCCCCGGCAACCAATCGTCAGAAGCGCCACAAGAGCCGCGGCGTGGCCAAGCACAGCTACCACACCCTGGGGCAGGCGGTGGATGTGCGGATCCCCGGCGTACAGCTGGCCCATCTGCGCAAGGCTGCGCTCCAGCTCAAGGTGGGTGGGGTTGGTTACTATCCCCGTGATAACTTCGTTCACCTCGATACCGGCCCGGTGCGCAGCTGGTAAAGGGGATGGCAAGCTGCCAAGCTCTTCCCACCAGAGAGGAGATAGCGATGAAAAAGATAGTGATTGGCGGCCTGATCGCCCTGTTGTTGACCGGTTGCAGCAAGCTCAACCGTGAAAATTACGACCAGTTGAAGATGGGGATGAGTTACGCCGAGGCCAGCACCATTCTGGGCAAGGCGGAGCGTTGTGATGATGCCTTGGGCACTACCAGCTGCCTCTGGGGCGGGGAAGGGAAGAACATCAAGATCCGCTTTATCGCCGACAAGGCGACCTTCTTCAGCTCGGAAGGGATTAACTGAGTCGCAGACCGTCCATGAAAAAAGCGCCGCTCGGGCGCTTTTTTGTTGCTCGCAATCCAACCCGCCTCGCCAGAAGCTGGCGTACTCAGTGGGTCGCGTACTGGTAGTTGAAGGTGGGCAGACCCCACTTGAAGCGAACCGCCAGCAGCCGCAGTACAAAGCCGATCCCGATGGAACCAAACGCGGCCCAGTTGGTCGGCAAGCCCTGATCCAGCGCCAGACAGTAAAGCGCTGCGGTGATCAGCGAAATGGCTGCATAGAGCTCGCGACGAAACACCAGCGGAATGCGCTGGCAGAGCAGATCCCGCAGCACCCCGCCAAAGACCCCGGTCACCACCGCCATGATGCAGGCAATACCGGCGCCGTGGCCCATATCCAGCGCACGGGCCGCACCGAAGATGGAGAAGACCACCAGTCCCAGGGCATCGAGGGCCATGAACAGCTTGCCGAGGTAGCGCATCAGGGGGGCGGAGACCACACCCGCCATCGCAGCTGCCGCAACCAGCAGCACATATTCCGGATGTTCAATCCAGAGCAGCGGATAGTGGCCGAGCAGCACATCGCGGATGGTGCCACCACCGATGGCCGTCGCCGAGGCGATGATCACCACACCAAACAGATCCATCCGCCGCCGACCCGCGGCCAGCGCGCCGGTCATCCCTTCGGCCACCAAGCCAACCAAGAAGAGTGCATGTAACATGAGATATCCCAGGGAACGAGAAAGGCCAGAATCCTACCAACTCGTGTCATATGGGACAAGCTATCGAATGCATGCATTAATTTAATTCATGATAAATGCGAAAAAGGCACCGTTTCGGGTGCCTTTTTCTAATCAATGTTCAAGGGTTAGCGCCCCAACTGCTCCTGCCGGTAGTGATCGACCCACATGGCGGTGGCGCCACAGATGGCGACCGGCATCACGAAGAGGTTCACCACCGGAATGGCGGAGAAGAGGGTCACCAAAGCGCCGAAGCTGAGGCACTTGCCGCGGCGCTGCTTCAAGGCGTCGCGCATGGTGATGAAGTCGATCTTGTGGTTGTCGAACGGATAATCCACATACTGGATCGCCATCATCCAGGCGCTGAACAGGAACCAGAGCACAGGCGCCAGGGTCTGGCCCACCACAGGGATCAGAAACAGGATCAGGCAGCCGATGGCCTTGGGCAGGTAATACTTCAGCTTGGTCCATTCGCGGCCGAAGGTGCGTGGCACATCCTTGACGATATCCAGCATGCCGCTGTCATTGGCGGGCTGACCGGTGAGGATCTGCTCCACCTTCTCCGCCAGCAGGCCGTTGAAGGGAGCGGCTACCCAGTTGGCAACCGAGCTGAAGATAAAGGAGAAGACCACAAGTATGGTGATGAGCGCGATGGGCCACAGCAGGTAGTCCAGCCAGTCGAGCCAGGCGGGGATCTGCTGATGGAGCCAGGCGAATAGGCCGTCCAGTTGCAGCAGCAGGGCATAGAAGGCCCCGGCAAACAGCACGAAGTTGACCAGCAGGGGGATCAGCACAAAGGTGCGGATGCCCGGTTGGCGAATGAGGGAAAAACCGCGCAGAAAGTAGTCTGCACCGCTGATTGAATCTTTGACCATATGGGGTGATTGGCTCATGTGAGCTCCATCTATGCATGGGAGAACTGCCAGCATATTACAAACAAGCCTTTGATTTGGTAAAGTCGCCGACTATTCCTTATTTCGTGCCGTGGCGACTGAAAATCGGGCATTGAATGGGGATGATGCCTGCATATTACAAACAAAGCCGGGTCTGGATTTGGTAAAATCGCCTGCCCGCCTCCTCTTTATTTAGCCACTGATACAGGTCGCCATGCGTCTGAAACTGATCAAACTCGCCGGCTTCAAGTCGTTCGTCGAGCCGACCCGCATCGAACTGTCGGCAGATATGACTGCTGTGGTTGGCCCCAACGGCTGTGGCAAATCCAACGTGATCGACGCGGTGCGCTGGGTGCTGGGGGAGAGCTCGGCCCGCCATCTTCGCGGCGAGAACATGACCGATGTTATCTTCAACGGCTCTATCAATCGCAGTGCGCACGGGCGCGCCTCGGTGGAGCTGGTGTTCGACAATCCCCACAACCGGGTGCCCGGCGAGTTCGGCCGCTTTACCGAGATTTCGGTGCGCCGCGAAGTGCTGCGCGATGGCTCCAACCACTATCAGATCAACGGCCAGAAGTGCCGCCGCAAGGATGTGACCGACCTCTTCCTCGGCACCGGTCTTGGCCCCCGCAGCTACGCCATCATCGAGCAGGGCACCGTCAGCCGACTGGTGGAGTCACGTCCGGCCGATCTCAAGCTCTTTATGGAAGAGGCCGCCGGGGTTTCTCGCTACAAGGAGCGGCGCCGCGAGACCGAGCAACGCATTCGCCACACCCAGGAAAATCTGGAGCGCCTCGGCGATATTCGTGGCGAGCTGGGCTCGCGCCTTGACCACCTCAAAGCCCAGGCCGAAACGGCCGAGCGCTACAAACAGATCAAGAGTCGTTCGCGCGCTGCTCGCGCCGAGCTGATCGGCTCCGAGTTGTGGGCGCTGGAGACGCGCCTTGGCGAGGCCAAAACCGAACTGGCGCAGGCCGAGCGGGCGCTGGCGGCGCTCGATGCCAAGCGCACCGCCGATGAGGGGCGCCACGTCACCCTGTCGGTCGCCAGACAAGAGGCGCAAGCCGAGCAGGCGAGCCGTCAGCAACAGATTTTTCTCGGTGGGCAAGCCATCGCCCGCCTCGAACAACAGCAACTGCACCAGAGTGAACTGGGGCGCGACTGGCAGGCCCGTGCAGAGGCGCTGGGCGAGCGGATTGCTACCCGCAAGGCGCAGCTTGCCAGCCAGCAGGATCAACTGACCGAAGGGGTATTGCGCGCCGAGCAGGAGAGCGCCCGGCTGGAGCAGTGTGAGCAGTTGCTCACCGAGCAGCAGGAGGGTCGCCAGCAGGCCAGCGAGCAGCTGGAACAGGCTCGCTTGCGCCAGCAGCAGTGGCAGCAACAGTTGGCCGGGTTGCAGGGGCAGCTCAACCAGACCCGTACCCGGTTGGGTGGTTTGCAGGAGTTGCAAGCCAAGACCCGGCTGGCCCGCCTCAAACTGGAAGATGAACGCGCAGGCCCCCTCGGCACAGAGGCCGACGATCTGCAACCGGCCCTCGATGCCCTGAGTGGTGAGCTGGAGCTGACGCGGGCGGCCAATGGCGAGCTGACCGAGCAGCTGGCACAGGCGGTCGACGCCCATGAACAACTCAAGCAGCTGCATGGCCAGCAGTTGAGCCTGCAACGGGAGTTGGAGGCGCGGCTGGCGACGCTGGATCAGATCCTCGGCGAACAGATGGAGGGGGCGACTCTGGCTGACCGGTTGCAGGTTGCCCCCGAGTGGGCACAGGCACTCGACAAGGTGCTGGGTCGCTGGCTCACCGCAACGCCGGCGGACGAGTGCAATCTGGCGCAAGAGGGGCTCTGGATTGGCCCGGCGCAACCGGCGGTTGCCGGTACGCTGGCGGCGCAACTGGGCGGCGAGCATATTCCCGCCTTCCTCAATGCCATCTGGCTGGTCGAGAGCCGGGAGGCCGCATTGGCCCGCCAGCCAAGCCTTGCGGCCGGTGAGTCGGTACTGACTCCTGCTGGCGACTGGCTGGGGCCAAACTGGGCAGATTTGGGACAGGGCGCGGCGCTTGGCACCATGGCGCTGCTGGGTGAGCGTGAGCGGTTGCATACCGAGCAGGAGAAGGTTGCCGCGGGGCTGGCACAGCTGAGCGAGCAACTTGTCTCAGCCGATGCCCGGCGCGCCCAGCTTGCCAGTGCGCAGGAGTTGTCGCAGCGAACCTTGCGCGAGCAAGAGCAGAAATGGCAACAACTGCGCGAAGCCTGGAGCCTGCAACAGGGTCAGCGGCAGGAGCGGTTGCAGCGGCTCGGTCAGCTCGGCGAAGAGCTGATCCGGCTTGATCAGGAGCAGGCCGAAGAGGCAGAGCGACTGGCCAGCGCCCGTGAACAACTGGAACTCGATGAGGCACGCCTTGCCGAGTTGCAGGAGCAGGGGGAGCCGCTGAAGCAAGGGTTGCAGCTCGCTCAGGAGCTGCTGACCCGCTGCGAGCGGGCGGTCGACGAGGCCCGTGCGCGCCGCGAGCAGCAACAAGCGGCCTGCCAGCGTTTGCAACTGGAGTTGGGCAATTTGCGCCAACTCATAACCCTGGGCGAAGAGGAGTTGGCGAGGCTTGGGCTGGAGCTGGCCGGGCTGAAAGGGCCGGATAGTGAAGCAGTGCCGGATCTGGCGCCCCTGCTGGCCGAGCAGCGCAATCTTGAGGCGCAGCAGCTCGCCTGCCATCAACGGCTTGCGGAGCTGGAGCGCCAGCTCGGTGAGCTGGAGCAGGCCAGAAGTGCCGATCACAAGCAGTTGGTGACGTTGCAAGAGAAGCTGGCAACCCTGCGTCTTGAGCGCGAACGCAACCTCACCCGTCGACAGGGGTTGCATGAGCAGTTTGAAGAGCTGGGGGTTCGACTGGTGGATCTCGATCAGGCGGTGTTGATCGCCGCTGATCGCGGCAAGCTGCGGCAGGAGATCCAGACTCTGGAGGCGCAAGTGGAGGCGCTCGGCGCCATCAACCTGGCGGCGCTGGAGGAGTACGAAGAGGCGAAAACCCGGGCAACCTATCTTGAAAATCAGTGCCAGGATCTCGAGCAAGCGCTGGAAACCTTGAGCCAAGCCATTAAAAGAATTGATAAAGAGACACAAATACGGTTCCGGGACACTTTCGATAAGGTCAACGAAGATTTAAAATCCCTGTTTCCAAAAGTGTTCGGTGGGGGCAGTGCCTGGCTTGAGCTCACCTCCGATGATCTTTTGGAGGCCGGAGTGAGCATCATGGCGAGACCTCCGGGTAAGAAGAATGCTACCATTGCCCTGCTTTCCGGGGGGGAGAAGGCGTTAACCGCGCTTGCGCTGGTTTTTGCCATCTTCAGACTCAACCCAGCACCTTTTTGTCTGCTGGATGAGGTGGATGCACCGCTCGATGAAGTGAACGTCGGTCGCTTCTGTTCTCTTGTCAAAGAGATGTCGAGCACAGTACAGTTCGTTTACATCAGTCATAATAAGGTCTCCATGGAGATGGCTGAGCAGCTGGTTGGCGTCACGATGCAAGAGCCCGGGGTTTCTCGCATTGTGTCGGTCGATATCGGTGAAGCCGTCGCTTTGGCTGAGCAAAACTAGAAAGAGAAGCAGCTAATGCAGGAATTGCGTTACATCTTGGTTGCCCTGGGCGGTATTGCTATTGCGGCATTGCTCATTCACGGGTTGTGGAGCAACAAAAAGAATCGTCAGGCACCGATCAAAGAGAAACCGATTGGACGGATGGACTCCAAGTCGCGGGATCGTGATAACGACGCCTTCGACAGCGATGGCATCGGCCAGGTACGTGTGGTCAGTGGTGGCCGTCGTGCCGAGCCCAAGCTGCGCAGTGAAGAGAGCCGCCAGCCGGAACTCGGTCGTCGCCCTGCCGTCCCCGCCTTTGATGATGAAGATGACGAGGACGATCTGCCGCCGCCCGTAGTGCGCAAGCCTGCTGCCCGCCCGGTTCCGCCGCCTCCTGTCTATGAAGAGGAGGAAGCGTTCGACGAACCGCTGCCCGAGGAGATCGACGAGGCGCCCGCCGCGCCGGTGCGCAAACCAGCTCAGGTCAATCGTCGTACCCCGGTCTACCGTTCCCGTCCCCAGCGCGAGCCCATGATGCAGTCGCTGGATGACGAGCCGCTGGTCGAGCCCGCTTACGCGACCGCCCCGACTTTTGGTGCCCGTGCAGAGACAGTCCGTACCGCCGACACCGTTCGTGCCGAACCGGTCCGTGCACCCGAGCCGGAATATCAGCCGCAGCCCCGTCATGTGGCTCCCGAGCCTGTTTATGAAGAGCCGGCCTATGTGGCACCTGCACCTGTGGTTGAAGAGCCGCGCATGGCGCCCCAGCCGGTCGAGAAGATCTGGCAGGATGTCTATGTCATCAACCTGATGGGCCGTCCGGGTCACGACTTGCAAGGTGCGACCCTGCTCTCATCCCTGATGGCGCTGGGCTTCAAGTTTGGCGAGATGGATATTTTCCACCGTCACGAAGATCCCAACGGCAAGGGTGAAGTGCTCTTCTCCATGATCAACATGGTCAAGCCGGGTACCTTCAACCCGTACCGGATGGAGCAGTTCACCACGCCGGGTGTCTCCCTGTTCATGCAACTGCCGCTGCGCAGCAATGCCGCGTTTGCCTTCGAGGATATGTTGCAGGCTGCCGATCAGCTGGCCAGCGATCTCGATGCCATGCTGACAGATATGGATCGCAGCCCGCTGAGCGACGAGACCATTGCCCGTTACCGTCACGAGCTGGCTGCCTACGAGGCCAGTCGCGACTAATACGCCATGCGGGTCGAGTGAAGAAAAAGTGCGGTACCCTGGTACCGCATTTTTGTTTCTACCCCGGCCGGATGTTCAATCACACTTCGAGACTTTTTCATGAGCGACACCCTCTCCCGCCACCGTCAATTGTGTGAACTGCTTACCGAATATGGTCATCAGTACTATGTGCTGGATAACCCCACAGTGCCGGATGCTGAATACGATCGCCTGATGCGCGAACTGATTGCGCTGGAGGCTGACCACCCCGAGCTGAAAACCCCTGCGTCCCCCAGCGTGCGGGTCGGTGGCCAGCCGCTGACGGCGTTCAGTCAGGTGCGTCACGAGATCCCCATGCTCAGTCTGGATAACGTCTTTAGCAGCGAAGAGTTGCAGGCGTTCGAACAGCGCATGAGCGATCGCCTCAAGCGTGACGTGCTTTTCACCTTCTGCTGCGAGCCCAAGCTCGACGGCTTGGCGGTGAGCCTGCTCTATGTGGATGGTCAGTTGGTGCAGGCGGCCACCCGGGGCGATGGCGCCACCGGTGAGGAGATCACCGAGAACGTGCGTACCATCAAGGCCATTCCGCTCGCATTGCGGGGCTCTGGCTGGCCCGATCGGCTGGAGGTGCGTGGCGAAGTCTTTATGCCCAAGGCCGGTTTTGAGGCGATGAACACCAAGGCGCTGGCAGCGGGCGAGAAGGTGTTCGTCAACCCGCGCAACGCCGCCGCCGGCAGCCTGCGTCAACTCGATTCACGCATCACCGCCAGCCGTCCCCTGAGCTTTTACGCTTACGGTGTCGGTGTTGGTGGCGAGCAACTAGGCGACTCCCACTTTGGCCGTCTCACCCAGCTCAAGGAGTGGGGGCTGCCGCTCAGTCCAGAGGTGAAGCTCAAAGAGGGGGCCGCCGGTTGTCAGGCGTTCCACGACGACATTCTGGCCCGCCGTGGCGAGCTCCCTTACGAGATCGACGGCGTGGTCTACAAGGTGGATGCCATCGCTCTGCAAGAGGAGCTGGGCTTTGTGGCCCGCGCCCCGCGCTGGGCGACCGCCCACAAGTTCCCGGCGCAGGAGGAGATGACCCTGCTTGAGAACGTCGAGTTTCAGGTCGGCCGCACCGGCGCCGTGACCCCGGTAGCCAAGCTCAAGCCGGTGTTTGTCGGCGGCGTGACCGTCTCCAACGCCACCTTGCACAACGCCGACGAGATTGAGCGCCTCGGCGTGATGATTGGCGATACCGTGATCGTGCGCCGGGCAGGGGATGTGATCCCGCAGATCGTCGCCGTGGTGGAGGCGCAGCGCCCAAGCGATGCCCGCGCGATCCTCTTCCCGACCGAGTGTCCTGTCTGTGATTCTGCGGTGGAGCGGCTGGAAGGGGAAGCGGTTGCCCGCTGCTCCGGCGGCCTGTTCTGCGAGGCGCAGCGCAAGGAGGCGATCAAGCACTTCGCTGCCCGTCGCGCCATGGATGTGGACGGCCTTGGCGACAAGATTGTCGAGCAGCTGGTGGACAAGGGGCTGGTGAAGACCCCCGCCGATCTGTTCAGCCTCAGTGCCATCCAGCTGGCCGGTCTTGAGCGGATGGGGCAAAAATCGGCCCTCAATCTGGTAGCCGCCATCGATGCGGCGCGCAGCACCACCCTGCCGCGTTTCCTGTTTGCTCTGGGGATCCGCGAAGTGGGGGAGGCGACTGCGCTCAACCTTGCCAACCACTTCCTCACGCTGGAAGCCCTGCGCGCAGCTTCGGTGGAGCAACTGCTCGAAGTGGCCGATGTGGGCGATGTGGTGGCCAAGCATGTCTACTACTTCTTGCGTCAGCCCCACAACGTGGAGGTGCTGGAAGCCTTGCTGGCTGCCGGCATCCACTGGCCGGCCATCGAGAAGAAAGAGGCCGCGGAGCAACCCTTTGCCGGCAAGACCTTCGTGCTGACCGGCACCCTGACCACCTTGTCGCGCAACGACGCCAAGGCGGCGCTGCAGGCGCTGGGGGCCAAGGTGGCGGGCTCTGTATCTGCCAAGACCGATGTGCTGGTGGCGGGGGAGGCGGCCGGTTCCAAGCTGACCAAAGCACAAGAGCTCGGTATCACCATCTGGACCGAAGAGGAGCTGCAACAGGCGTTGCAGGGCTGATAGCCCTCACCAAGCCTGCTAACCGCAGCACTCGATAAAAGAGAACCCGGCATGGCCGGGTTCTCTTTTTTTGTTTCGGCGGTCACTCACGCCAGAGGATCTTGTGGCGCCATTTGTCGGGCACGGTGAGCTGCCAGCGGGCCAGCTCGCTCTTGCTGAAGACATATTCGCCGCGCAGGGCCGCGCGGGGGGAGATGGTACGGGGCAGGGTGCCCGCCAGTATGGTGTTGATGAGGCTGGCTGCCTGTATCCCCTGATCGTGGCCGTCCAGCACCAGCCCACCGATGGCCATCCCCTTGCCGACGGTAAACTCCCAGAAACAGAAGATCGGCACCGGCGTGTTGGCGCTGGTCCACTCCAGCACCGTCTTTTCGCTCACATGCTTGCCATTGTCATCGACCAGCGTGTGGTAGAGGCCGAGGAAGATTGCCTGATAGCCGTTCTTCTTGGCGTTGAGCACTGCCTCCTGCCATAGGCTGTAATCCCCCATCAGCTGGCTGTTGATCCGGGTCTGGCCGACTCGCAGCTCGGTCTGGGTCTTGAATTCATCCTCAATGGCAGTGAGGGCCACATTGCTGGAATCAAACAATACCAGCGCCTTGTCGAGCCCCCCCATCATCTGGCTTATTTCGCTGATGTTGCGCTTGAGCAGGGGGCGCTCCAGCACGCCGGTGATCTTGGGGTGGCCGACAAAGCCTTTGAGGCGCGGATTCTCGTTCATGCCGAGAAAGACCACCGGGGTGCCCAGCGAGGCGATCTCGTTGGCCAGATAGTTGATGGCGTTGTCATCCCCCAGTACTACCAGATCCGGTTTGTTCTTCAGATAAAAGGCGATGGCTTGCTGGGCGATCTCGTCGAACTTCTCCCGTGGATGGCGTTTGGTATCCATATAGAAGTGGGTGATCTTGTGCTCCCCCTGCAAGCCATCGAGCAGCCCTTTGTTGTAGCTTTGGTCCCACAGGTATTCGGGATGGTAGCTGCTGATCACCAGAATGTTGGCGGCCCAGAGCGGCAGAGAGAGGGTGGATAGCAGTAGCAATAGCAGGGAGGTGCGCATGAGTTGTCCCTTGTCGAGGGGGAGAGAGTTCTTGTTCAGTATGGGCGGTTTTGGTTGACGCTGTCATCTCGAAACCGGTGCGGCGGGGGGCGATTTTTTTCGGGTGGGCGGATCGGACGCCAGCCCGCACCCTGCTTGAGGTTGGGTTTGAATGGAGCTCTTTTCGGTTGGTCGTGAACTGTCCCGCTCGCTGAAAAACCTGTTCTGGATCAAGAAATGAGGCTTCGCTTTGGTGCCTAATAGACACCACATATAGGGACGCATTCGTTTTTAATCCCTATATGTTGTGTTATTAAGCTGTGTATAAGCTGTTCCCCTCCTATCTTCAGCCCAGGCTTGTCAAGCCTCGGCTGAATTTATTTGCGTCCAGGACGAGATGCCGGGAGGGGGGCCCAACAAGGGTGAGCCAGAGGCAAATGCCTGGCCTTTTAACGGGGAAAATTCATGAAACCGGTTGTGATCAAACGTGACGGATGTCGCGCACCATTCAATGCCCAGCTGATTGCAGAGGCGGTTAGCCGTGCGGCGGAAGCGGTCAATCAGGCCAATCCGGCACTGGCCTCCCGCATTGCCAATGCAGTGAGTCAGGAGCTGGAAGGGCGTGGTGAAGTTGATATCCACGAGATCCAGAACCGGGTCGAAAACCACCTGATGGCTTCCGACGACAAGGCCATCGCCCGTGCCTATATCGAATATCGCCACGACAGGGATCAGGCTCGCGAGGCGCGCGGCCGTCTGGCGCAGGAGATCCGCGGTCTGGTCGAGCAGACCAACGCCGCCCTGCTCAACGAGAATGCCAACAAAGACTCCAAGGTGATCCCGACACAGCGCGACCTGCTGGCCGGTATCGTCGCCAAGCACTATGCCACCAGCCACATGTTGCCCCGTGATGTGGTTCAGGCTCATGAGAGCGGTGATCTGCATTTCCACGATCTCGACTACTCGCCTTTCTTCCCGATGTTCAACTGCATGTTGATCGATCTGAAAGGGATGCTGACCCATGGCTTCAAGATGGGCAATGCGGAGATCGATACTCCGAAATCCATCAGCACCGCCACGGCCGTGACCGCCCAGATCATCGCCCAGGTGGCGAGCCACATCTATGGTGGCACCACCATCAACCGCATCGACGAAGTGCTGGCTCCCTATGTGACCATCAGCTGGCAGAAACACCGTGAAGTGGCCGAAGAGTGGGGCATTGCCGACGTAGAAGCCTACGCCATGGCCCGCACCGAGAAAGAGTGCTACGACGCCTTCCAGTCGCTGGAGTACGAGGTCAACACCCTGCACACCGCCAACGGCCAGACGCCGTTCGTCACCTTCGGCTTTGGCTTGGGGGACAGCTGGGAGTCGCGGATGATCCAGCGCGCCATCCTCAGCAACCGCATCGCCGGCCTTGGCAAGAACAAGAAGACTGCCGTGTTCCCGAAACTGGTGTTCGCCATCAAGGATGGCCTCAACCACAAGCAGGGCGATCCCAACTACGACATCAAGCAGCTGGCGCTGGAGTGTGCCTCCAAGCGGATGTATCCGGACATCCTCAACTACGACCAGGTCGTGAAAGTGACCGGCTCCTTCAAGACCCCCATGGGGTGCCGCTCCTTCCTCGGTGCCTACGAGGAGAATGGCGAGCTGATCCACGAAGGTCGCAACAACCTGGGTGTGGTGAGCCTCAACCTGCCGCGCATTGCCCTGAAATCCCGTGACGAAGCGGACTTCTGGGATCGTCTCGATGCCTCCCTGCGGGTCGCCAAGAAGGCGCTGATGTACCGCATCACCCGTCTGGACGGGGTGAAAGCACGGGTTGCTCCGATCCTCTATATGGAAGGGGCTTGCGGCGTGCGGCTGAAGGCAGACGACAACGTCAGCGAGATCTTCAAGAACGGTCGTGCCTCCATTTCCCTCGGTTATATCGGAGTTCACGAGACCATCAACGCCCTGTTTGGTGACAAGGTGCACCTGTTTGACAGCGCCGAGCTGCAACAGAAAGCCATCGCCATCATCGCCCGTCTCAGGGCGGCCATCGATGAGTGGAAAGAGGAGACTGGCTACGGCTTCAGCCTCTACTCCACCCCGAGCGAGAACCTCTGCACCCGCTTCTGCCGCATCGATGCCAAGGAGTTTGGCGTGGTATCCGGCGTGACCGACAAGGGTTACTACACCAACAGCTTCCACCTCGATGTGGAGAAGCAGGTCAACCCGTACGACAAGCTGGACTTCGAGGCGCCCTATCCGCCCATCGCCAGCGGTGGCTTCATCTGCTACGGCGAGTACCCCAACATCCAGCACAACCTGGAAGCGCTCGAAAACGTCTGGGATTACAGCTATGACAAGGTGCCTTACTACGGTACCAACACCCCCATCGACGAGTGCTACGACTGCGGCTTTACCGGCGAATTCGAGTGCACCTCCAAGGGCTTTACCTGCCCGCGCTGCGGTAACCATGACCCGGCCAAGGTGTCGGTGACCCGCCGTGTCTGCGGCTACCTCGGCAGCCCGGATGCGCGCCCCTTCAATGCGGGCAAGCAGGAAGAGGTGAAGCGCCGCGTCAAACATATGTAAGCGCACAGGCTATGAAGAGCTGGCCCCTGACTCAAGGGGCCATTTTCATTGGAGGGCGGCAACCATGCCGCCTTCCCGTGAACGAGGCAGGAAACAAGCGATGCACTACCACCAATACTACCCGGTCGATGTGATCAACGGCCCCGGCACCCGTGCCACCCTGTTTGTCTCCGGTTGTGAGCACCAGTGCCCGGGTTGCTACAACCAGAGCACCTGGCGGCTCGATGGCGGCAAGCCGTTCGATGAGGCGATGAGCGATCGCATCATTAGCGACCTCAACGACAGCCGCATCAAACGGCGAGGTCTGTCGCTCTCCGGCGGCGATCCGCTCCACCCTGCCAACGTGCCCCACGTGCTGGCGTTGGTGAAACGGGTGCGCGCCGAGTGTCCGGGCAAGGATATCTGGTGCTGGACCGGCTATCTGCTCGGCGAGCTGTCAGAGGCCCAGCGTGAGCTGGTGGCTTTGCTGGATGTGCTGGTGGATGGCAAGTTTGAAAAGGCGTTGGCGGATCCCGGTTTGCTCTGGCGTGGCAGCAGCAATCAGCAGATCCACGACCTCAACGCCTGGCGTGATGCGGGTGAGCGAATTCCCTGTCTGGTTTGCAGTTGAAGTCCGGGATGTTTATGGTTAGCCCATTCCAATCCTGACGACATTTTTGAAAAGGAGAGCCGAGATGAACAATCTGCTCAAGATCCTGCTGGCCATTTTCCTGCCCCCTGTGTGCGCGTTTATCCAGGTGGGCTTTAGCCTGCACTTTTTAATCAACATAGTGCTGACCCTGATGGGCGGTCTGCCGGGCATGGTCCATGCGCTCTGGCTGGTGGTGAGCGACAAGCGCGGCTGATGCCAGCGGCTGGTTAGTGAGCTTATTGACGATAAAAGGGCCAACCTCTCGGGGTTGGCCCTTTTGTTCATGTTCATACGAATACTTTTTCGTTAGGATGGGTGACTGACCAAGCGGGCCGCGTTGAGCGCCCTGCAGTCCGGCAACAAGCACCGGCAGAGAACAAGGAGCGTTACATGAAGTGGAAAGTCGCAGTATGGTCAGGTCTGGCAGTGACACTGTTGCTGGGGTGCTCATCCCGTCAGGAGGTAGCGCACGAGCGCGCTCCGATCGCTATCC
This sequence comes from Aeromonas sp. s11, assembly GCF_040907945.1. Taxonomy (NCBI): domain Bacteria; kingdom Pseudomonadati; phylum Pseudomonadota; class Gammaproteobacteria; order Aeromonadales; family Aeromonadaceae; genus Aeromonas; species Aeromonas sp. s11. The sequence continues at coordinate 45,663 of NZ_JBFOCU010000039.1, forward strand.
CTCTCGAGCAGTTGTCCAGCTACTGGGTTCAGGAGAAGCAGTGGTCATGGCTTGGAAATGACGAGCCCGTCCTGCCGGCCAAACCGGTCAAGGGGTATGTGGAAGTGCGCTATCAAATCGACGCCAGCGGCACGCCGGTCAAGCCGGAAGTGGTGGCGGCCGAGCCCCCCGGCGAGCTGGAACAGAGCGCGCTGGCGACCCTCTCGCGGATCCGCTACAGCCCGGCAGAGGGCAACCCGGATGCCATTCCGGTCGAGGTAACCAACCGCTTCGAAATCGAGATCAATTGATCCCCCATCACTCTGATGCCAGAGAAAGAGAGACCCCGGCCAGGCCGGGGTCACGTTTATTGCTGTTTGCAGTCGTTGTAGGCGGTCTGCCACTCGCCATCCTGATCCCGAAGCTCGACAAAGCCCTCATCCCCCTTGTTCCACCAGACGGCCTCATGTTCGTCCGTATAGCGGGCGCCGGAGGCCGAAATGGCCTGGGGCAGGGTGTAATCCTTGCCGTCCGGCAGTGACAGCTTGATAAAGTTGAGGCTCTCGTCGGAGAGGGAGAAGTAGCGCACCTGCACCTTCTTGCCCTGCTCGCACTGGTAACTGACCGGTTCGCCACCAGTGACTGAGAGGGTATTGCCCTGATTGCAGCCAGCGAGCAGGCCGAGGGCTAGCGCACCAGCGGCCATCATATGTGCCTTATTCATGATTACAGCTCCATTGGTGTCATACGGGCGTGAGCCTAACAGGTTGCCGTTATTGTGCAATCAGCGGGGCCATTCGGTGCGTCGCTGGCTGTCCGGGATACCGCGCGAGTATGAGGGGGATGCCCTTATCAGCAAGGTAGTGTCAATCAGTGCAGGCCAAGTCTGGTTTCAAACTGGCGGATCAGCGTCTCATAGATGCCGTTGTTTTTGATCTTCTGCAGCCCCTGTTCGAACTGTTTGGCCAGCGCTTCCCCTTGCGGGTGGTGGCGGGAGAAGGCGAGCCAGAAGCCATCGGTGGAGAGCTTGCCAACCTTGACCACCTTGCCGGTCAGCTGCTTCTGCTGGATCTTGAGGTAGCCCGGCATGCCGTTCATCAGGATGTAGTCGACTCGGCCGCGCACCAGCATCTCTAGGGTCTGGGCATCGGATTTGGCCTGAAAGCGGGTGATTCTGGGGTTCTCCATAAAATCGGTAGGGTAGGTGTAGCCGAGCGTGATGCCCACCCGCTTGCCCTCCAGCGAGGTGAGCTTGAGATCCCGTTGCGGGTCGCTGGCAAGGGCGAAGATGGCAAGATCCTCTTCGAACATGGGGGTATCGTGCCAATGATACTGGTAGCGGTTCTCTTCGGTGATGGTGGCGTTGAAGCATCCCGCAAGTTTGCCGCTTTTCGCATCGTGCATGCAGCGGGCGAAGGGGAGGGTGCGAAAGACAATCTCAATCCCTTCGGCGGCGAACACCGCCTTGACCAGCTCAGGCGCCAGTCCGTGGGGCTGGTCATCCTCATAGTCCTTGTCGCGCTCGCAGTAGGGGGCCCAGTCATCTTCGGCACCAATGACGAGCGGGGTGGCCCCGAGCGGGCTGGTAGCTAACAGCATCAGACAAACCAGCCATTTTTTTAACAACGGAACCATAGGTACACCTCATCGACAGCAGCCTTACAAGCATAGCCGTACTTCTGAGCTGTGGCGGCGGGGGGGATGGCAAGGGAGGCACACGAGGGAGAGAAAAAACGCCCCGGCAGGCGACGGGGCGAAAGAGAGCTCATCCATGGGCTGACAACAGTGCTTACAACAGGAAATCAATAACCGAAGCGGGTCGCCTCGAAGCGGTTGAGCAACCGGTGGACGAGGTAGCAGGCCAACAGGGTGACCACGATGGCAAACAGTATGCTGCTCACCCGGTAGAGGGCGCTGAACACAAGATCGTTGCCCGGGGTGAGGTACTGGCCAAACAGGATGCCGAGGGTGGTGAGGGCGCCAAAGCCGACCCCCGAGCCGCCCGCCTCCTTGACGTGGGCATGGCTGAACAGCATGGCGCCGAGCCACAGTAGCGGGGCGACAAGCAGCAGTTGTCCTGACCAGTCATAGAGCAGCAGCTGGCCGAGCAAGCCGAAGGTGACCCCCAGCAAGGTACCCATCGCCCGTTTACGGGCATAACTCAGCGCACCGTTCCAGTGCATGGGGAACAGCACCAGCAGGGTCGTGGCCTGGGCAGACATGGAGTCGCGCAGGTCAAACACCTGAAATATCAGAAACGACAGGGTGGCCACCGTGGCTCCCAGCAGGGCTTCATGGCGCATCCGGTGCGGCGCCTTGGGGGCCGAGGCGGGCTTGGGTCTGGCCTCCACATCCGGGATCAGCATGGTCATCAGATAGGCGATCAGCACCGACAGCACGCTCGCCCAGATATTGTTGAGGATCAGGTCGTTGAGGTCGGTCTGCGGATAGCTGGCAAAGTGCAGCATGATGCTGAGGCTCAGTACCCCGTTGGCCCCGAACAGAAACAGGCTGCCCCGCGACATGGCGGCGAAGCGGTAGAGAAACAGCAGAAAGGCGATGGGGGTCATCAGCGCCGGATGGCTGCCAAACAGTCCCCCCAGCAGCCCGACCTCCACCCCACAGACCACCGCAGCCGCGATCAGCTGGCGTGCGGCATGGCCATTCATCACCGGCACCATTCCCAGCAGCAGCACCGGCGTGACCGTATAGAAGACCCCGTAATTCCAGCCAAACAGCTTGCAGAGCAGAAAGCCCGTGGTGCAGCCAAAGGCGATGCGCAGGCACTGGCGCAGCTCGTTGCCGGTGAGGGGCCGATACCAGAGGTGAGTGGCAGCACCACCGACGGGGTGGGCTGGGGCAGTATTGGCCGACGGGTGAGTGGCGTGGTTAGTAGACATAATGGAGCAGGCTGAGCAGGTGGATCTGGCCTCGTGCCAGCATGGCGGTCAGGGCATTGTCCGGCAGCAGTTGCACTGTGGCCCGCGCCCCGGCTGGCAGATGATCGGGGAGCTGCTCCAGCTCGAGGTGCAGCCGCATCCGCTGGGCATCCCGTACCCAGCGATCCGACTCCACCGGCGCGGCCAGTCGACCATTGGCATCAAATTGACCGGCACTCACTCCGGCATCCAGACTGCTTACCCGGGCAGGATAGAGCTGACCCGGCTCGCCATCGAAGGCGACCAGTGCGCGGGTTTGCTCGCCGACATGGCGCAGGCTCTTCTCCCGAAAATCGGCTATGACATCGACCTGTTCCGACACCAGCGCCAGCAGCGGGCTGCCCGCGCTGGCGATACTGCCCGGCTTGAGCTGCAGGTTGGTGATGGTGCCATCCTGATCCGCGTGGACCCGGCTGTAAGAGAGGGCCAGCTGCGCTTGCGCCAGCTTGTTGCGGGCCTGGCGCAGCAACAGATTGTCCTCACCGGTCACGCCACGACTGGCCTTGATCTGGGCCAGTTTGGCCTGACTGGCGCGCAGGTTGGCCTGGGCGCTGCGCAGGGCGCTGTCAGCCTCATCTTTTTGTTGCAGCGAAACCATGTGACGTTGGTAGAGCGCATCGATCCGCTCAGCCTCGCGCCACTTCTGGCTGGCCAGGGTCTCCTTGGCGTTGATCTCGGCAACGGCGGCGGTCAGGGCGGCATCCAGTTCACTGTTCTGCTGCTCTGCCTGCGCCAGCGCAAGGCGGGCTTGCTCCACTGCCAGTTCAAAAGGGGCCGGATCCAGCCTGAACAGCAGATCCCCCTTCTTGACCTGCTGGTTGTTGTGAACGGCGACCTCGATCACCTTGCCGCTCACCTGGGGGGCCAGCTTGGTGACCACCCGGGTCGCCATCGCCTGAGGGGTGAGGGGCATCAGCAGGTCGGCTATCAGAAAATAGGCAAACAAGGTGGCAAAGCCAGCCATGGACCATTTGATCCAGCGGGTAAATTGTTGATCCGGAGTCATCTTATTCTCTCTCTGTGTCGGTCTCGGGAGGGCTTGTATCGCCTCCGGCTTGTCGGTCGTGGTGTTGTTCAATTTTGCTGAGGGCGTTGGCCGAGATCCGCTGCACCGTGGCTTCAAACAGCTGAAGGGTCTGCTCGTCGATGCCCCCCAGAAGCTCCCGGCGGATATTCATGATGCGGTCGGCGATCTGATCGAGCAGGGTCTGGCCGGCCGGGGTCACACAGACGATGCGGGCCCGCTTGTCCTGACTGCAGCAGTGGCGCTCAATCAGACCCTGCTCTTCCAGCTGGCCCAGGGTGCGCATCAGGGAGGGGAGCTCTATCTCGAGGGCTTCGGCCAGGGTCTTCTGGCTGACATGGTTCCCCATGCGGGAGAGTTTCCACAGCGCGGTCCAGCGGGGATGGGTGAGGCCAAGGGGAGCCAGCTCCAGGTCGGCGGCAGTACGCCATAGCCGGTGCATCCGCGCTATCTGCTCGGCGAGCGACAGCTCGCGCAACCTTTCCAGATCCGTCATCTTCTCATCCTCAATGTACTTAGCCTGCTAAGCATCATACTTGTTTAGCAGGCTAAGTAAATAGTGTGATGCGGATCATGTTTCTGGTCGGATCTTTCGCTGGTGCGAGTTAGCAGCATTCGAGCCCCTGATATTATTTTCGGGGCTGATCCACTCGAGGCTCTCTTGCCGATTCGGATATTACGCCGTGAATGGAGGATATCCGGTGGTTATTTTCATGAAATTTTCAGCTTCAGCGAGCAGCTCTTTTTTTATCCGCTAATATTGATGGGGTTATAAAACAAGGGGGAAACGGGTTGTGGATGGATATGACAGTGGATGTGTGTATCTGGCAATTGAAGCGCTGTTGAGTGATGGGGAATATGGTGCAGAGTCACACCATGGCGTGAATCGGGAAGGCGCTATCAGAAGTACCGATATCAGTCATGATTTTGACCCCGCCAATATTCCATTGCTGTTGGCAGAATAGACCTGACCGTGTGTGATCCTTGTGAGTTCAAGCCAGTGCTCTGGTATTCGCTGGCTTGACTCATCACTATTTCAATCTCCCCTTTTTGCATCTTTCTCCTCACCCTTTTTCATCGTGCGTGCTTCCTGCACGCCGACTCAAACCCTGATGTGGCACGTCGTGGCACTCGCGTCATGGTGATGACATGGCCCGCTGATTATCACTCAGAGGAGCTGTGACGATAAATGGTCGCAGAGCTTGTCATCTGGCTCTGTTATTTCCCCTAAGGGGGAGAGATCATCGCATCGTTATTACTGCTGATCACCCAAATATCCATCATTGGGTTCGCTCGTTTTATCGCCCTATTTCCTGGTCGAGCAGGGCATCGATGGTCTGGTGTTCTATTGTGCAGCACGCGTTGGCGACACCATGATGTTTAAGTTTTTAATGTTTTTATATGGCTTTGCAATCTGGCTAACCGACAGGGGCGAGGGGGATCAATAAAGTAGCGGCCACAATCACACGCAGAGTACATAACAATGAAAAACCTCTCCCCCCTACAAACCACACAAGAAAAGGCCGCCTTTATGGGCGGCCAACAAATTGCGGGTATGCCGCTCTTTATATTTCTGGGGTTGGCGACCTGTGTTCTCTTTTCTGGCTGGAATGGCTCGCTGCCGCTGGGCATGGTCGGTGCGCTGGCGCTGATGTTCGTGCTGGGCACCCTGCTGACCGAGCTGGGGGAGCGGATCATGCCGATCCGTGAATATCTGGGGGGCGGCACCATCCTCGCCATCTTTGGCGGCGCCGCCCTGTTCGAATACCAGCTGCTGCCGGTGCAGGCGGGGCAGGTCATCACCAACTTCATGAAGGAGGGAGGCTTTCTCAACTTCTTTATCGCCAGTCTGGTGACCGGTTCTGTGTTCGGTATGAGCGGCGCTTTGCTGAAAAATGCCGCCATGCGCTACCTGCCGGTCATTCTTGGCGGCGTGACGCTGGCACTGCTGAGCGTGGGGCTGGTCGGTTCCCTGATGGGGTATGGCTTCAAGAATGCGGTGCTGCTGATCGGCCTGCCCATCATGGGCGGTGGCATGGGCGCCGGTGCGGTGCCCCTGGTGGAGATCCTCTCCGGCCCGATGCAGATGTCCAGTGCGGATCTCTTGTCGCGCATGGTACCGGCGGTGGTGATCGCCAATACCCTGGCCATTCTGGTGGGCTCCCTGCTGGCGCGCCTTGGTCGCCGTTATCCCTCCCTGACTGGCAACGGCAAGCTGATGGTCAAAGAGAATAGCCAGAGCATTGCTGACGAGCAGGCCGAAGCGCCGACCCTGCAGAGTCTGGGTATGGGGCTTTTTATCAGCTCCAGCATGTTTGTGCTGGGCTCCCTGCTTGGCAACTTTATCCCGATGCACCCCTTCGCCCTGATGATTTTGGCGGTTGCCTTTATCAAGGTGAGTGGCCTGCTGCCGCGCCGTTATGAGCAGGCGGCAGCCGACTGGTATCAGTTTGTGGTGAGCAACCTGACCCCCTCCCTGCTGGTGGGGATCGGTGTTGCCTACACCAGTATTCCCGAGCTCATCAGCGCCTTCTCCATCAGCTACTTCGTGCTGGTCATGGTCACCGTGATCGGTGGCGCCCTCGGCGCGGCGCTGGTGGGCCGGATGATCGGCTTTTACCCCATCGAGGCGGCCATCACCGGCGGACTCTGTATGGCCAACATGGGCGGCACCGGCGACGTAGCCGTGCTCTCGGCGGCCCAGCGCATGAAGCTGATGCCCTTTGCCCAGATCTCCTCTCGCCTTGGCGGTGCCGTGATGCTGATTTTGGCCACCGCCCTTATCTCCCTGCTTGCCTGATACCGGATTGAGGAACAAACAAGATGAACGACATCATGATGGGTACCAGCCTGCCCTATGCAGAACGCAAGCGTCAGGGGGTGCGGGGTCGCATGCCCCACAAGGAGGAGTCCCTCTCCCAGCAGCGGCGGCGGATCTACCGGCTGGTCAGCGCCATGCAAAGCCCGTTTGACCAGCATCTGCTGTTGCGTCAGCTGCAGGAGGACAACCCGGTGCTGTTCTACGATCTGGTACGCCACCACCTGCCGGAGCTGCTGCCGATCATCTACACCCCGGTGGTGGGGGAGGCGTGTCAGCGCCACAGCGACCTCTATTTGCGCAGCCACGGCCTCTACCTCTCGTGGCACGACCGGGATGATCTTGACGACATCCTCGAGTCGGTGGAGCAGGAGGTGGATGTGATCGTCATCTCCGACGGTGAGCGGGTGCTGGGGCTTGGTGATCTCGGTATCGGCGGCATGGGGATCTGTATCGGCAAGCTGGCGCTCTACTCCGCTGCTGGCGGCATCAATCCGGCGCGCACCCTGCCGCTCTGTGTCGATGTAGGCACCAACAACCCCGAGCTGCTGGAGGATGACTCCTACCTCGGCTGGCAATCCCCGCGCATCGACGGCGAGAGCTACTACCACTTCATGGACAAGGTGGTAGCCGCCATTCGCAAGCGCTGGCCGCAGGTGGTGCTGCAGTTTGAAGACTTTGCAGGCAAGCATGCCGCCAACCTGCTGACCCGTTATCGGGACGAGCTCTGCATGTTCAACGACGATATTCAGGGCACGGCGGCGGTTGCCTCCGCCTGCGTGCTGGCCGGGTTGCAGCAGGCGGGTACAGCCCTGTGCGATGCCCCGGTGCTGATCGTCGGCGCGGGCTCTGCCGGTTGCGGCATCGCCGCCATGCTGGCCCAGCTGGCGGGGAGTCACGACGGCGTCTGGCTGTTTGATCAGGATGGGGTGGTCTGCAGCGATCGTCCCAACTTGACTCGTGCCCAACAGCCGTTTGCCCGCGCTGTTGAGGAGGGGAGCAGTTCGCTGCTGGAGACCATCCGTCAGGTGCGCCCGGCGGTGCTGATCGGGGTGAGCGGTCAGGGCGGCCTCTTTACTGGCGAGGTGTTGCAGGCGATGGGGGATGTGTGTGCGCAGCCGGTGATCCTGCCACTCTCCAACCCGACCCGCAGTGCCGAGGCTACCCCCGAGCAGGTGTGGGCCGCCACAGATGGCCGCGCCCTGCTGGCCACCGGCAGCCCCTTTGCGCCGGTGACGGTGACGGGGGAGCGGCGGGTAGTCTCCCAGTGCAATAACGTCTATGTCTTTCCGGGCATTGGTCTCGGAGCCTGCGCCGTCAAGGCGCGCCGCATCAGTGATGGCATGTTGCTGGCCGCGGTGCGGGCGGTTGGCGCCTATCCGCTGGTGGCGGGTCGGCTGCTACCCCCGATCGAACAGGTGGGAGAGGTGGCCCGCGCCGTCGCCAGAGCGGTGGCGCTCTGCGCCCGCGAGGAAGGATTGGCCGATTTTGTCGGCGATCCGGCACCTTTGATTGACCAGACCTGGTGGCATCCGCACTATTGGGCAGCGTCCTGACGTTTTAAGGTATGTGCATGAAACTTCGCCACCAGTTGGTCACCCTCTCTCTTGGGCTCTCCCTGCTGCTGATCCTCATTCTGGGAAGCCTGCTGGCCCTCTTTATCCGTCATCTGCTGGAGAGCAACTTGCAGGATAAGGGGAGCGATCTGGCACGGGTGATGGCGGCGGACACCCGGGTGGTCGAAGCTCTGCGTCAGGGCAGTGATCCTACCCTGCGCGACTATGTGGAGGCGGTCTGCAACCGTACCGACGCCACCTATATGGTGGTGACCGACGAGCATGGTCGCCGCCTCAGTCACCCCAACCCCGAGCTGGTGGGGCAGAAGTTCCGCGGCGAGGATATCTGGCCCGCGCTGCAGGAGCGGCGCAGCTACTGCTCCAAGGATCGGGGCACCATGGGGCCGGCGATCCGCTGCTTCTCCCCGGTGGTGGGCGGGGATGGGCGCGTCATGGGGGCCGTGGTGGTGGGCTACCTGATGCAGCAGGTGGAGGGCATCTATATGGAGCGGGTAGCCCTGCTCATCAGCGCCATCGTTGCTGTGCTGGGGTGCGGCCTGCTGCTGGCACTCTGGGTGCAATACCTGCTGCGCAAGACCCTGCTCGATCTGGAGCCGGAGGCGATCGTGCGCCGCTTTACCCTGCAGGATCTGGTACTTGAGCACATCACCGAAGGGGTGATTGCCCTCGATGGTCGCGGCAATATCAACATGATCAACAGCACCGCCAGCTATCAGCTGCGGCTGCCGGTCACCGGGCGCCATGCCCTGCAGGGGCAGTCGCTGGCGGAGCTGGTGCCACCTCTTGCCCCCTGTCTGGAGCAGGAGGGTGGGGAAGTGAGCTTCACCATTCAGGGGGAGTCTTTCGTCGGCCGCTGGCAGGCGGTGCAGGGCAAGGCGCCGGGGCGGTTGCTGATCTTCAGCCGTCCGGAGGTGGCCGCCAGTCTGGGGGTGCAGGTGACCCACCTGCGCCAGTACGCCGAGATGCTGCGGATGCAGAGCCACGAGTTCGCCAACAAGCTGAGCAGCCTCTCCGGCCTGTTGCAGCTGGGCCATGTGGATCAGGCGGTGGAGCTTATCCAGCAGGAGAATGAGGCGTGCCAGACCATGCTGCAGGAGCTGCTGCGGCTGATCGACAACAAGCCGGTGGCGGGGCTTATTCTCGGCAAGTTCAGCCGGGCTCGCGAGCTGGGGGTGACCCTGGAACTCGATCCCGATTCGGCGCTGGCGGAGTATCCGGCTTCGGTCTCGGCCGATCTCATCACCCTCATTGGCAACCTGCTGGACAACGGTCTGCAGGCGGCCTGGCGCAACCGCCAGCAGCGGCCGCCGCGGGTGCTGCTCTCTCTGTGCGATGTGGGGCGGCGACTGGTGATCGAGGTGGAGGATAGCGGCGAAGGGGTCGACGAGGAGTTGGCCGATCACCTGTTCGATTACGGGGTGAGTCGCCAGAGCGGCGATCACGGGGTGGGTCTGTTCCTGGTCAAGGAGACCGTGGGTCGGCACGAGGGTGTGATAGAATGGCGGCGAACCGCCGAGCAGACCACCCTGTTTGGTATCTACTTGAATAAAAACCAATTAATGTGAGCCATGGACCCAATAATCACGCTTGTTATTGAAGATGACGATCGGATCGGTGCCATCTTGTCAGAACTGGTGGCGGCGACACCCGGTTTCTCCCTGCTGGGGCGGGCCGGCACCCTGGCCCAGGCCGATGCCATGATGGCCGGTGTGGTGCCCCAACTGCTGCTGGTGGATGTCTCCCTGCCCGATGGCTCCGGCCTTGAGTGGGTGAGCCGCCTGCGCAGCCACAACCGCGAAGCCTACGTCATCATGGTGACTGCCTCGCGGGATGTGGAGACCATCCAGCAGGCCCTCAACCTGGGGGTTCATGACTACGTCATCAAACCATTGCGGCTGTTTCGCATCCAGCAGAGTCTGGATGAGGTCCTGCAACTGCACAGCCGTCTGTGCGAGCGGGGTCGGCTGGAGCAGGAAGATCTCGACAAGCTGCTGGGCAAGGGGGGGCGCTCCCAGATCAAGGAGATGCGCGTCACCCCCAAGGGGATCGACAGCATCACCCTGCGTCAGGTACTGGATCTGCTGGCGGGTGAGCCGGAGAGCGTCTTCTCCACCGACACGGTGGCGCTGCGACTCTCCCTCAGCCGCACCACGGCGCGCCGCTATCTGGAATATCTGGAGTCGGAAGACCGGGTGGATGTGGATCTCAACTATGGTCAGCGGGGGCGACCGGAGCGGCGCTACCGCTGGCGCCGGGCCGGTTGAGATGCGCACTGGTGTGCATTGCAGAAACAACAAGGGAGCCATGGGCTCCCTTGTTGTTTCTGGACGATGTTGGTTCTCAGGCGGCTTCCCGTTCTGCTACCGGTGCACGCCCCTTCAGCTGGGAGGCCATCACCCCGCCCAGGATCAGCCCGCCACCCAGCAGGTGATAGCCGTGGATTGGCTCGCCCAGGCCGACGACGGCTATCAGTGCCGTACAGAGTGGCATCAGGTTCATAAAGACCGAGGTGCGCTCTGCCCCCATGCAGGCGAGGCCGCGCATCCAGCAGTAAGCCGCCAGCAGGGAGGAGGCGAGCCCGGCGAAGAGCACCAGTCCCCACCCTTCGGCTGGCACCGCCATTGAGTCGGCACTGAGGGCGAGTGGCACCAGCAGCAGTACGGCCAGCAGGATCTGCATGTAGAGGTTGAGCCAGGGGCCAAACGGCAGGTGCCAGCGGCGGATCAAGAGGCCGTAAAGGGCGTAGCTGGCGGACCCCAGCAGCATCATGCCATCCCCCGGGTTGATGCCGTTATGGAGCAGGGCAAGCGGTTCGCCCTTGCCAAGCAGCCAGAGCACCCCGAACAGGGAGAGACTCATGCCGAGCAGTGCCTGTTTGCCGGGACGCTGGCCGAAGAAGAGCGCCCCTTGCAGCAGGGTGAGCAGTGGAATGAGGGAGCCGATCACCCCCATATTGGTGGCCGAAGTGCTGTGAGCAGCGTAGTAAGCGAGGCACTGGTAGAGCACCATACCGAGCGCCGCCAGCACCAGCAGCTTGCCGAGCCAGGGGCGAACCTCGCTACGGCGGCGCCACAGCTGCGGCAGGCAGAAGGGGGTCAGTGCCAGAGCGGCGATCACCCAGCGATAGAAGGAGATAGCCGCGGGGTCGAGCACGCTGGCGGCCGCCTTGGACACCACGGTATTGGTAGCCCAGATCAGCACAGCCATCAGCGGAAAGAGAAGAGGGGAAAAGATTCGCATCAGAGGCTCCTTATTAACAGGGGGCCAAGTCTATCCTTGTCTTTATATTATCAAGTAGCGTAAAACAGACAGATGACCCAGCAGAAAAGACAACTCTTTCTGATGTACCTTATTCCGGCCCACACGGGCTGCGTTTGCTCGCAACTGATGGCTGCTTTTGACCTGTGCCGGAGACCGAGCCAACAGGGCGTTGCATCACGCCTGCTCCTCTCTCTCGCTGACAAGGGGCGCTGATGGCCACTCACCACTTTCAGCCGGTAGATGTCGTTCTGCCCGCTCCCAATCCGCTCTATTTCAGTTACCAGCAGATGCTGGCCGACAGCGCGACCGTGCTGCACTCCCACCCCTGGGGCCAGCTCAACATGATCAGCCTGGGGATCATGGAGATAGAGCTGGGGGATCAGCGACTGGTGGCCCCTGCCGACTACCTTATCTGGGTACCGGCGGGTCTCGACCACACCTCCTACAACGAGCAGACCCTCGACTATACCTCCATCTACGTCAGCCACGAGCTGGCGGCCAAGCTGCCGCCAGAGCCCAGATTGCTGCTGCTTACCCCACTTATTCGCGCCCTGCTGAGCGATTTTTGCGAACGACGGGTAAGCCATATGGCGGATGAGTGGGATCAGCGCCAGGCCGAGTTGCTGGTGGAGCGGCTGGCGCGCACCCGCTGTCAGGAGAGCTACCTGTCGATGAGTCAGGACAAGCTGCTGGCTCCCATGCTGGCGGCGTTGCACAGCGATCCTGCCGATCCCCGTACTCTGGCTCAGTGGGCCGGACAACTGCACACCACAGAGCGCACCCTGGCGCGGCGCTGCCTGCGGGAGTTGGGGATGAGTTTCGGTCAGTGGCGGGCGCGGCTGCGGCTGCTCAAGGCGCTTGCCTGGCTCAAGGGGGACATGCCCATTCAGGAGATCAGCTGGCGGCTAGGTTACGGCTCCACCTCGGCCTTTATCGCCATGTTCAACCGGGAGCTGGGCTGCTCCCCCCAGCGTTATCGCCTACAGTCAGGCCGATAACAAATCGCCGGACATGTCATCTGATGAAGCAAAACAAGGAGGGCGCCCGTAGGCGCCCTTTCTGATGACATCTGCTTGCGCTAGAAGAAGCCGAGCGGGTTGATGTCGTGACTTACCAGCAGGTTCTTGGTGTTCTGGTAGTGGTCCAGCATCATCTTGTGGGTCTCGCGGCCGATCCCCGACTTTTTGTAACCGCCAAAGGCGGCGTGTGCCGGGTAGGCGTGGTAGCAGTTGACCCAGACCCGGCCAGCCTGAATGCCACGCCCCATGCGCCAGGCCAGATTGCTGTCGCGGGTCCACAGGCCTGCCCCCAACCCGTACTGGGTGTCGTTGGCAATGGCCAGAGCATCCGCCTCGTCCTTGAAGGTGGTGACCCCGAGCGCCGGCCCGAAGATCTCCTCCTGGAACACCCGCATCTTGTTCTGACCGGAGAAGATGGTGGGCTGGATGTAGAATCCCCCCTCCAGTCCGCTCACCTTGGCCGGATCGCCGCCGATCAGCATCTTGGCCCCTTCGCCGCGGCCGATCTCCATGTAGCCCAGGATCTTGTCGAACTGCTCGCGGGACGCCTGCGCCCCCACCTGAGTGGCGGTATCGAGGGGGTTGCCCTGCACTATGGTGCGAGCACGGGCCAGCACTCGGTCCATGAAGTCGTCATAGATGCTGGCCTGCACCAGCGCGCGGGAGGGACAGGTACATACTTCCCCCTGGTTGAAGAAGGTCATCAACATCCCTTCTACCGCCTTATCGATGTAGCTGCTCTCGTGCTGCATCACGTCGGCGAAGTAGATATTGGGGGACTTGCCCCCCAGCTCCACGGTGGAGGGGATCAGCTTGTCGGCGGCGCAGCGCAGGATATGGGCGCCCACTTCGGTCGAACCGGTGAAGGCGAGTTTCTGGATCCGGTTGCTGGTGGCCAGCGCCTGACCTGCCTCGGCGCCGAAGCCGTTGACCACGTTGACTACGCCGGCAGGCAGGATGTCCTTGATGAGATCCATCATCAGCATGATGGTGACCGGGGTCTGCTCGGCGGGCTTGAGCACGCTGCAGCAACCCGCCGCCAGCACAGGGGCGAGCTTCCAGGCGGCCATCTGCAGCGGGAAGTTCCACGGGATGATCTGGCCGACCACGCCGATGGGTTCCTTGAAGTGGTAGCTGACGGTGTTCTGATCCAGCTCGGCGGCCGAGCCCTCCTGAGCGCGAATGCAGCCAGCGAAGTAGCGGAAGTGATCCACCACCAGCGGCAGGTCTGCCGCCAGGGTTTCACGCACCGCCTTGCCGTTCTCCCAGGTTTCGGCGATGGCGAGCCGTTCGATGTTCTGCTCGATGCGATCGGCGATGCGCAGCAGCAGGTTGCTGCGCTCGGTGACGCTGGTTTTGCTCCAGCTGGTGAACGCCTTGTGGGCGGCATCAAGCGCCAGCTCGATATCGGCGGCGTCGGAGCGGGCGACCTCGCAGAATACTTTGCCATCCACCGGCGAGATATTTTCAAAGTAGCGGCCGGCGCGCGGGGCCACCCACTCACCACCGATGAAGTTGTCGTAACGGGACTTGAAGCTGACCAGGGCACCTGCCTGACCGGGAGCGGTATAAATCATCTCATCATCCTTTATGTGTGTGATCCTGACCGGACTGGCTGACAGACCGGTTGCCAGCTGATATCGCAAGGGGCGTGCCAAAGGGTCTGACCAGCAGACAAAAGGTTACAAAAACGTTATCAAATGGGGTGTGGCAGCGTATCTTGGTTAACCAATGTCCACGGCTATTGCGATAAAACTGTACCGTTTCTGGACAGTGACCGAGACAGTTGTGCTGTTTGTGAACAGGAGGCGTGATGAGTGAGTCACTTCAACCCGTTCCCGGTCCGATCCAGCGTTCCTGGCAGCGCTGCCTGCATCAGGGGCTGAGCCGCCAGCAGAGCGCCGATCTGGACTTGCTGCCCCAAGGGGAGCTGTCGGCCCGTCAGGAGCAGCACAGGGCGCTGATCGCCTGCTTCCAGCGCTTCGTGCTGCCGCTGTTTGCCCAGTTGCTGGCGGGTCGCCCCTGTCGCCTGTTGTTGTGTGACGGTGAGGGGGCCATTCTGGCCGCCAGTGGTGATGAGGGGTTCGCCCGCCATGCCGAGCGTATCTTTTTGCGCAGTGGCGCCCGCTGGGGGGAGGCGAGCAAGGGCACCAACGCCATCGGTACCGCGCTGGCCGAGCAGAGCGAAGTGCAGGTGCTCGGCAATCAGCACTTCTTCGCCCAGCACAGCTTCCTCAGTTGCAGCGCCTGTCCGTTGCTGGGGCCGGACGGGCAATTGCTCGGGGTGCTCGATATCTCCACCGATGCGGCCCATCACGATGGCGACATGCTGGGCACGGTGCGGCTGCTGGCCATGACCCTCGAAAACGCACTATTGGCGCGTCAGCCGGGCTGGCTGGTGGATCTCGATCCCCAGAGCCTCTGGTCCGCTCGCCTGTTGCTGGGAGAGGAGGGGGAACTGCTCGGCGCCAACCGGGCAGGCCGACTCTGGCTCGGTCAGCATCCTTTCGATGGCAGGCAACTGCTGCGCGAGGGGCGTGGCTTGCGGCTGTTGCCAGAAGCGGACGCGACACCTTCCCGCGCCGTCCTGCCGGGTCACTCAAGCTCGGTGCTACCTCCGCAGCAGGTGCCGCTCAAGATGCTGGAGCGCGGCATTTCGCTGCTTATCGAGGGGGAGACCGGCAGCGGCAAGGAGCATCTGGTGCGGGCCCTGCACCGAGCGTCCAGTCGGCGGGAGCAGCCACTGGTGTGTGTCAACTGTGGCGCGTTACCAGCAGATCTGGTGGAAGCCGAGCTGTTTGGGTATGTGGGCGGGGCCTTCAGCGGTGCCCGCAGCCAGGGCAGTCAAGGTTATCTGCGTGCAGCCCATGGCGGCATGCTGATGCTCGATGAAATTGGCGAACTGCCGCTGCAGGCACAAACCCGACTGCTGAGGGTTTTGCAGGAGCGCAGCGTGACACCGGTTGGCAGTCACAAGCCGGAGGCGGTGGATTTCTGGCTGGTCAGTGCCAGCCACCGGGATCTGGCGGCCATGGTGCAGAGTGGCGCATTTCGCGAAGACCTCTATTACCGGATCTGCGGCTGGCGCCAGCAGCTGATGCCGCTGCGCCGTTGGCCTGCCGCTGAGCGTCTGGAGCTGATCCAGAGACTGTTGACGGAGATGGATCCGACCCTGCGTCTGACCCGCGATGCGGAGCAACAGCTGCTGGCCCATCCGCTGCCCGGCAACGTGCGCCAGCTCAAGCAGGCACTGGAAGTGGCCTGTGTGCTGGCAGAGGGGTGGGTTGGATAGAACCCGCCCACCTGCATTTGCCCAGTGTGGCCACAGAGCCCGGCGCCTTGTCGATGGGAGAGGCGACCAGCTTGCGTGAACAAACCCGGCGGCAGGTGCAGCAAACGCTGGCGGCATGCGGCGGCAACGTCAGTGAGGCCGCGCGCCAACTGGGGATCAGCCGCACCACCCTCTACCGGACGCTGCGCGAAGCGCCTTGAGTGCTCGCTCCCCCTCACCGGTTGTTTTCAAGACGCACATGACGGCTGGAGCCCTGCCCATCCAGCCGCTATGATGCGCCCTGGCCGGGGCATTGCGCCCGTTGACTCATCCGTTGAGGATTTTCTGCCATGTCACAACACATAGGGGCGCTGACCCTGCTGGTCGCCGATTACGATCAGGCCATTCGCTTTTTTACCGAGGGACTTGGCTTTGTGCTCCTGGAAGACACCCGGCTCGATGAACCGGGCAAACCGGGCAAGCGCTGGGTGCGGGTTGCCCCCAAAGGTGCCTCCGGTTCCGCGTTGCTGCTGGCACAAGCGGCCAATGCGCAGCAGCAGGCCGCCATCGGCCAGCAGGGCGGTGGCCGGGTATTTCTGTTCCTCGAGACCACTGATTTCTGGGGGGATTACCAGCGCATGCAGGCGTACGGTGTTCATTTTTGTGAACAGCCCCGCGACGAGCCTTATGGCACTGTGGTGGTGTTTGAGGATATCAGTGGCAACCGGTGGGACTTGTTGCAACGTACTGCTGCCAACTGAATCTGAAAACGTTTATCATCCCGCCTGTCATAAAGTCATAAAAGTGTCACAGAAAATTCTAATAATTGGCGCACCCATCTTCACAGAGGAGAGAGAAGGGAATGGCTAAGCGAATTCTGGTGGTCGAGGACGAAGCACCGATCCGCGAAATGCTCTGCTTCGTGTTGGAGCAGAAGGGATATGAGACGATTGAAGCGGAAGATTACGCCGATGGACTGGCGAAGGTGCGCGAACCCTACCCCGAACTCATCGTGCTCGACTGGATGATGCCGGGCGGCAGCGGCATCCAGTTTATCAAGCAGCTCAAGCAGGATGAGGTGACGCGCCAGATCCCGGTGGTGATGCTCACCGCCCGCGGTGAAGAGGAGGACAAGGTGCGTGGTCTGGAGGCCGGTGCCGACGACTATATCACCAAGCCGTTCTCGCCCAAGGAGCTGACCGCTCGCCTCCATGCGGTGATGCGCCGCGTGTCACCCACCTCGGTGGACGAGGTGATCGAGGTACAGGGGCTGAAACTCGATCCTGTCTCCCACCGGGTCAGTGCCGAAGAGAAGGCGCTCGACATGGGGCCGACCGAATTCAAGCTGCTTCACTTCTTCATGACTCACCCCGAGCGGGTCTACAGCCGTGAACAGCTGCTCAACAATGTCTGGGGTACCAATGTGTACGTCGAGGACAGAACCGTGGATGTGCATATTCGTCGCCTGCGCAAGGCGATTGAAGAGACAGGGCACGACAGATTGATCCAGACGGTGCGTGGAGCCGGATACCGCTTCTCAACCCGTCTCTAGAGGCAGTTATGTTGCAACCTTACGCCTGGCGGCGACAGTTGTGGCGAATGGCGTTTTTTTACGCCCCCTTCGCATTGGTTGGCTGGTTGATTGATCATCTTGCCCTCTGCCTGCTGGTGGCGGCCGTGTTGCATCTGGGCTGGCACTATCGCTTCCAGAAGCGGCTCTCTGACTGGCTGTGGCACGACCGCAGCCTGGTGCCCCCCAGCGGCAATGGCAGCTGGGAGTACATCTTCAACGGTATCTACAAGTTGCAGCAGCGTCACCGTGCCCGTCGCCGCGAGCTGGCGGGGCTGATCCGCCGCTTCCGGGAAGGTGCCGAGGCGCTACCCGATGCCGCAGTGGTGTTTCGCACTGATGGCAGCATCCTCTGGTGCAACCGGCTGGCGGAGCAACTGCTCGGTTTTCGCTGGCCGGAGGATGCCGGCCAGCATATCGGCAACCTCATTCGCAATCCGGCCTTTAACGCCTATCTGGGCAAGGGGGCGTATGACGAGCCCCTCGAGATGCACTCCCCGGTCAACGAGGAGAAGTTTCTCGAGTTTCGGATCATGCCCTACGCCTCGGATCAGGCGATGCTGGTGGTGCGGGATGTCACCCGCTTGCGCAGTCTCGAGAAGACCCGCAAGCACTTTGTCTCCAACGTCTCTCACGAACTGCGCACACCGCTGACCGTGCTCAAGGGTTATCTGGAGATGACCGAGGAGCCGCCCCCGCCCGCCATGTGGGCCAAGGCGCATCGGGTGATGATGGAGCAGACCATCCGCATGGATAATCTGGTCAATCAGCTGCTCACCCTCTCCCGTATCGAGGCGGCCCCGACCGTGGATCTCTCCCACCTGGTGGACATGCCTGCCATGCTGGGGCTGTTGGAGCAGGAGGCGCGGGCGCTCTCGGGCGATCGGGCCCACCAGATCGAATTTGTGGTGCAGCCCAATCTGCTGGTGCGCGGGGATCAGGAGCAGCTGCGCAGTGCCGTCTCCAACCTGGTCTACAACGCCATCCACTACACCCCGGCGGGGCGAAAAATTACCGTGGAGTGGCGCAAGCAGGGGGCGATGGCGCTGTTTGCCGTGAGCGATGAAGGGGAGGGGATTGCCCCCGAGCATCTGGCACGGCTGACCGAACGGTTCTATCGGGTCGACAAGGCACGCTCGCGCCACACCGGCGGCTCAGGCTTGGGCCTTGCCATCGTCAAGCATGCCCTCAGTCATCACGACTGCCAGCTCGATATCGAGAGCCGGGTCGGCCTTGGCAGCCGCTTCAGCTTTCTTATCCCGAGCCGCATGGTGGTGATTAAATAGTCTTTTATGGCAATGAGTTAGCTGCAAAAAGAGGGCCTTTGAACGGGCCCTCTTTTCATTTGTTCAAATCTGTCGCCATGTCATTAAAGTGTCACATTAAATCCATAAATTTGTCACTGCCAGGTCAGATACTGGCGCCGTCTTAAGAACGGACCTTCTGTAACTTTGGAGAGATTGGATGAAACTCAACAAACTGGCTGGTGTAATCGGATTCACCGCAGCAACCCTGTTTTCTGTCAGCGCCCTGGCTGCCGGTGTGGATAAAGACCTGCCGGATTACACACCGACCAGCGGCATTTCGGGCAACCTGTCCTCTGTCGGCTCTGACACCCTGGCCAACATGATGACCCTGTGGGCCGAAGAATTTAAGCGCTTGTACCCCAACGTCAACGTGCAGATCCAGGCCGCCGGTTCTTCTACCGCACCGACTGCCCTGACCGAAGGTGTTGCCCAGTTCGGTCCGATGAGCCGTGCCATGAAGGCCGGTGAAGAGGAAGCATTCGAGAAGCGTTACGGCTACAAGCCGACTGCCATCCGCGTTGCAGTCGATGCCCTGGCGGTGTTCGTCAACAAGGACAACCCCATCAAGGGGCTGACCATGCCGCAGATCGATGCCATCTTCTCCAGCACCCTGAAGTGCGGCGAAGCCAAGGCTGCCACCAAGTGGTCTGATCTGGGTCTGGACGGCAACTGGTCCAGCAAGGATCTGCAACTGTTCGGTCGCAACTCCGTATCCGGTACCTACGGTTACTTCAAGGAGCACGCCCTGTGTAACGGCGACTTCAAGAGCGGCGTGAACGAGCAGCCGGGTTCTGCCTCCGTGGTGCAGTCTGTCTCTGCCTCCCTGAACGGCATCGGCTACTCCGGTATCGGTTATGTCACCTCCGGCGTGCGTGCGGTACCGCTCTCCAAAGATGGCAAGACCTTCATCGAAGCGACCTCCGATAACGCCATCACCGGCAAGTATCCGCTGTCACGCTTCCTGTACGTTTACGTGAACAAGCATCCGAACAAGCCGCTCTCCCCGATGGAGCAAGAGTTCGTCAAGATGATGCTCTCCAAAGCAGGCCAGAACATCGTTGCCAAAGATGGCTACGTGCCGGTGCCGGCCAAGGTGGTACAGGCTGACCTGAAAAAGCTGGGTATCATGTAACTGCCTGCAGTCAGCATGCCCTGATATAACGAGCCCCAAGCGGGCTCGTTTTGTTTTTGGCGGCTGTCATTTTTGTTAATAGCGCAGGATGGATATTTTTCCGCCAGCCGGGGGCTGGCTCCCTTGCGTAGCAGGGCGGCATTTCCGAGAATAGGGCAACGTTATGGCAAAGGATCCCTTCATGATTGCGTCCCTCACCAAGTTTGGCATGGTAGCCCTCTGTAGTGCCCTGCTGGTCGCCTGCGCCCAGTCGCCGACCGGCCGCAGCCAGATGCTGCTCTACTCTCCCCAGCAGATGAACCAGTTGGGCGCCGACTCCTTCGAGCAGATGAAGAAGCAGGAGAAGGTGAGCAAGGATGCCAAACTCAACGCCTATGTCTCCTGTGTCGCCAAGGCGGTGACCGCCCAGGTGCCGGCCAGCTATGGCATCACCAACTGGGAAGTGGTGGTGTTTGACTCCAAACAGGTCAACGCCTTCGCCCTGCCCGGCGGCAAGATCGGGGTCTACAGTGGCTTGCTCAAGGTGGCCAAGAATCAGGATCAGCTGGCGACCGTCATCGGCCACGAGCTGACTCACGTACTGGCCCAGCACTCCAACGAGCGACTCTCGCGCAGCCAGCTGGCGGGGATCGGTCTGGCGGCTGCGGACATTGCCATGGGCACTAGCGAGTATCGCGGCGCCACCATGGCCGCCCTTGGCCTCGGGGTCGAGGTGGGGGTGATGTTGCCCTATGGCCGAACTCAGGAGAGCGAAGCGGATCGGCTGGGGCTTGAACTGATGGCGCGTGCCGGGTTCAATCCGGCCGAGGCAATCCCCCTGTGGCAAAACATGAGTGCCGCCGCCGGTGGCAACACCCCGCCGCAACTGCTCTCCACCCACCCGAGCAACGAGAACCGGATCGCCGAGTTGCAGGCGCAACAGGCGCAAGTGCTGCCGCTCTATGAGCAGGCCCGCGCCAACGGTCTGGTGCCCCAATGCAAGGCATAAGCCTGCGCATGGCGCGCAGCGACGATGCCGCCGCCATGACGGTGATGCAGCGAGCCAGCTGGCTCGCTGCCTATGGCCTGGTGCTCGGTGCCGACCTGCTGGAGCAGCTGGACGTCACCGCCCATCTGCAGATCTGGCAGAGCCGTCTGGCCGAGCCGGGCCCAAGGCCCATGCTGCTTTGTCTCGATGAGGTGGTGATTGGCCTGCTCTACTGGCAACCACAGCAGGAAGCGGGACAGAGTCATGCCCTGATCCGCGCTTTTTACCTCCATCCCGACCACTGGCGACAAGGCTATGGCAAACGGCTGTGGCAAGCGGTGGCGATGCAGATGCGCCGCGCCGGTTGCCATAGCGTCAAATTGTGGCTGCTCGATGGCAACCACATAGGCGAGGGATTCTACCTGCGCCGCGGCTTCGTCTTTGACGGCGAGGAGCGTACCCTGATAAGCCTCGGGCAGCCCTGCCTGCAGCGACAAATGAGCCGTTTGCTCTGATCACTCTCCCGTTTTTCGCCTTCGGTCACTTTATTTTTTTTGCGAATTAATACAATGTCCCCCTTGAAACAGAGTTGGATAAACACGGGCTGACAAGGGAGTGCTGGCATGTATTACGGCTTTGATATCGGTGGCACCAAGATCGCTTTTGCGGTCTATGACGGTGCATTGAACCTCTGCCACGAGGAGCGCTTGAGCACCCCGGGCAACGATTACGAGGGGTTGCAGCAGCTGATCCGCTCCCGGGTCGAGCAGGCGGATGCCCGCTTCGGCGCACGGGGCTCGGTCGGCATCGGTTTCCCCGGTGTCATCAACAGCCAGGATCACAGCATAGTGGCGGCCAATCTGCCCTCCATCAATGGTCGCCATCTGGGCGCCGATCTGGCCGAGCTGCTGGAGCGGCCGGTCAAGGTGGATAACGACGCCAACTGCTTCCTCTGGTCCGAAGTGCATCAAGGGGCAGCCGACGGCGCAGGCAGTGCGCTCGGCGTCACCATTGGCACCGGTATCGGCGGCGCTGTTTATCTGGCGGGCAAGCTTATTCAGGGGCGCAACTGGCTGGCTGGCGAGATTGGTCACTACCCCTTGCCCGCGACCATGCTGATGAAGTACCCCGAGTTGCCCCGTCCCCGTTGCGGCTGCGGCCGTCTGGTCTGTTTTGAAACCTATGCCTCCGGCACCGGTCTGGAGCGTCTCTATCACCATTTCCATGGCCAGCGCGCCACGGGTCACCAGATTGTGGGGCGCTTCGAGGCCCATGAACCCCATGCGGTCGAGACGGTCGACTGCTGGCTGGAGATCATGGCCGCCGGGCTTGCCACCGCCATTTCGGTGATTGATCCCGAGGTGGTGGTATTGGGGGGCGGCCTGAGCGGCCTGCCCGCCCTCTATGAACAGCTGCCGCTGCGTCTGCCCGGTCACTTGCTGCCCGGGGTCGCCCTGCCCGAGATCCGCCAGGCCCGCTTCGGCGGCGCCGGTGGTGTGCGCGGCGCAGCCTTGCTCAATCTATGAGATCAGATGTGGGGTCTGATCTCCCCGAAAAAGGAGTCCTCATGACCCGTCTTGAAATCTGTATCGACAACCTGGAATCCCTCTTCACCGCCCAGCAATCCGGGGCGGATCGCATCGAGCTTTGCTCTGCGCTGGGTCTGGGGGGCCTGACCCCCTCCTACGGTTTTATGCAGCAGGCAGCCCGCCACGCCACCGTGCCGGTGTACGCCATGATCCGCCCGCGCGCCGGGGATTTTTGCTTCAACGACGGCGAGTTCGAGATGATGCTGCAAGATATCGCGGCGGCACGCGCTGCGGGGCTGCAAGGGGTGGTGGTCGGTTTGCTGGATGAGGAGGGGCGGGTGCCGGCCGCCAAGCTCAAACAGCTGGTGGATGCAGCAGGGCCGTTGGGGGTCACCTTCCATCGCGCCATCGACCTCTCCTCCGACTGGCGCCTCGATCTGGAGACCATAGTCGCGGCCGGTTGCGAGCGCATTCTAAGCTCGGGCCATGCGCCGACCGCGTTGGCTGGGTTGGAAACCCTGCAAGAGATGCAACAAGCGCTGGCGGGGCGTGCCAGCCTGATGCCGGGGGCCGGGGTCAATGCCGACAACGTGCGTACCATCATCGAGTTCACCGGAGTGAGCGAAGTGCATATGTCCGGCATGGGCTGGCGCGGTGGCATGGTGCCGCACGGAGTGAATATGGGCACTTCGGATGATGGTCGGGTCAATATCACCGATGGCGCCAAGGTGGCTGCGGTCAGAGCCTTGCTGGATCGCGGTTAAGCAGATCGCCGCCGTTGGGCGGCGTTCATCCGCATCTTGTGTGAAGTTCCTCCCACTGACGGGGAAATCAGGGGCGCCCCCGGCAGCACCCCGGCCAAAAGTCTGATATTATCCCGCCTCTTTACTACATGGATCTGGAGCAACATCTCAATGTCCCAATACGACTCTATCGAACAGAAGGCCAGCTATGGCATCGGCCGCAACATGGGTGATCAGCTGGCGCAGCAAGCCTTCGCCGGTCTGGATATCCCGGCCCTGCAACAAGGTCTGGCAGATGCCCTGAATGGTCTGGAGTTCGCGGTCAGCCGTGACGATATCAATGATGCCTTCCAGGTGATCACTGCGCGTATGCAAGAAGAGCAGGAAGCCGCCGCCAAGGCCGCTGCTGCTGACGGCGAAGCCTTCCTGGCTGATAACGCCAAGCGCGCTGAAGTGAAGGTGACCGACTCCGGTCTGCAGTACGAAGTGCTGGTAGAAGGCAACGGTGCCGTTCCGGTAGCCGGTCAGTCCGTGCGTGTGCACTACCACGGTACCTTCACCCACGGTGGTGTATTCGACAGCTCCGTTGCTCGCGGCCAGCCGGCTGAATTCCCGGTGACTGGCGTGATCGCTGGCTGGGTTGAAGCGCTGCAGCTGATGCCGGTTGGTTCCAAGTGGAAGCTCTACATCCCCCACGATCTGGCCTACGGTGCCCGTGGCGCGGGCTCCATCCCGCCTTACTCTGCACTGGTATTTGAAGTCGAGCTGCTGGACATCCTGTGATCCTGCTGGCTTGATGCAAACGGCGACCCTCGGGTCGCCGTTTGTTTTTGAGCTATGTGTTAGACAGCATTTGTCGCGACCAGCGGGCTGGAGAGCAGAAAAGGGCGGCACTTTTGCGCTTTTTACTGGTTTTTTCAGAAACGGGAACAGGCATACTGCGACTCATTAGAGAGGATAAGGAGAACCCGATGAGCAAGAAGATGAAGAAAGTAGCGGGGCTTGCTCTGTTGCTGCTGAGCATTCCGGCCAGTGCCGATGCCATGCGCTGCAAGAACGCCCTGATCAGCGAGGGTGACAGCACCGCCGAGATGCTGCTCAAGTGCGGCGAGCCCATGTTGCGGGAAGATATTACCCGTAACGAGGAGAACCAGTTTGGCAACATGGTGCAGGTCAAATATGGTGAACGTTGGACTTACAACTTCGGCAAGAACGAGTTCATGCGCTTCGTGACGGTACGCAATGGAAAGGTGACTGACATCGAAAATGGCCCGCGCGGCCAGTAGCCGGCGGGCAAAGCATGGATGCACAACAGACAGTAGGGCAAGACCCTTTGACTCACATGTCCGGCAAGGGGTCGCGGTGACCAAGTTGTCTGACCGCCAGATTGATCTGGCGAGCCAGTCTTAGCCGCTGGCGGCAGGTCAGGCCATGGAGGCTGATCCTGCCCGCGTTGAATTCAAATGTCCCCAGCGACTCGATGGCAAAATAGCCTCGATGAAAGCTCTTGATGTAGCGAGCGATCTGCCGTGGGGATAACTGCTTGAATACCTTCATCACACGGTTCCCTGATTGCCTGGACAGGGCACACTATGGTGTCGGTCGATGACACTGATATGACGGTTTATAAAGATTTGCATGAATCCTTATTTTGCCAGTGAGTTCGGCAAATTGACGGCGTCATCGAAAAAGTTGTGCCATGGCAAACCACCGCACCGATATACTGCGGGCTTGAATGGAACAAATAAAAGGGCCTGTGCGTGGAATGGGTTGATGTGGTGGACGGGAACAACCGGGTGATTGGTGTGGCCGAGCGAGCCGAGGTGCGGCGGGAGAATCTCTGCCATCGTGCCAGCTATATTCTGGTGCTCGACGACGCGGATCGGATCCTGGTGCAGCGACGCACCCTCAGCAAGGATTTCTGCCCCGGCATGCTGGATGCCTGCGCCGGTGGCGTGGTCACCACCGGTGAGGAGATGGAGCGCTCCGCCCGCCGCGAGCTAGCCGAGGAGCTGGGGATTATGGATGTTCCCCTGCAGGGCTTTGGCAGCTTTTATGCGGAAGGGGAGGGCTACCGGGTCTGGGGTGGCCTCTTCAGTTGCCGTTATCAGGGGCCGCTGCAGTTGCAGGCCGAAGAGGTGAGCGCGGTGCACTGGATGAGCCTGGCCGAGATTGCCGAGCGCGCCAGTGAATTTACCCCCGACTCCCTGCTTGCCATCGCCACCTGGCAGGCGAGACGCTAACGTCTCTCTTTAGATATTTTCTTTTCCAGTTCAGAGACAAGACGGGCAGCCTGATGGCTGCCCGTTTGCCTTTGTGCATTTACTTGGTCTGCTACACCAGCTTGAGGCGTCGGTTGGTGCGCCCGCAAGCGCTCGGCTTGGCGAGCCAGTGACCTTGCCAGTCGGTGGCCAGACGCAGCAATGGATACTCCAGATCGAGCCGGGTCACCACCAGCTGGCCCGTTTCATCTCCACTCACGGGATTGCCGCTGGCGGGATCGATGATTTCGACGATGCAACTCTCGTTGACGATAAAGCCCTGACCGGGCTGACTCTCGTAGGCCACCACCCCCACATCCTGCCACACCAGACAGTTGAGGGCCGCAATGCCGTGAATGGCGCGCAGTGGCGCGGTTTCAGGATGGGTGGCTTCGCACAATAGGGCGCGGCGCAGCGAGTCGCTCGGGATCTCCGCCGCTTCGGCCGCTTCCAGCAGGTCGAGCAGGGTCATCAGCGGGCCGACATAGCCGGTGGGTTGATAGCGCAGCAGTGCCTCCAGCTGGCGCTGGGTATCGTGGGGGCCGCAGGGTACCACTGGAGCCCCAAGTTGGCGGGCGCCGTTATCGAAGATAAAGGCGGTGGGGCCAGCATGATAGTCGTGGCCGTTGAGCATCACTTCCCCCGCCTTGAAGCCGGCGGCAAACAGCGCCCGGGCGGCGCCCCACCAGTCTGCCCCGGCATATTCGGGGATGGCCAGCTGGCCCGGACAGGAGAAGACCCGCAGCGCCTGACTGGCCGGACGGCCGGTGAGACCGGCAAAGGGGGGATGAGCCTGCTGGGCGGCAAAGAGTTCTTTGCTGTCGAGCAGTGGCAGGGTGGCCAGCTCTGCCAGATCCTCGAGGCGGCACTGGCGATAGGCGCTGGAGTAACCGGCGCAATATTGACTGACATGGGTAAGCTGATGATTGAGCTGGTCCAGTTGCTGCTGTTCGCGCATGGCGGGGGGACGAATTTCCAGACCATCGTAATAGTGTTGCATGGGGCCTCCTGGCGCCGTGAAACCAGCTCAAGAGTAGTCTGCCCAAGGGGAAAATGCCTGCCGCTATCCATGGTCAGGATCAGAGCCGCTGTTAGGCGGCATCGTCACTCTGGGATAAACTGGCGACTTCCCATCACGACTCAGGACGAGAAATCATGATTGCTGTAGGACAACCCCTGCCTGCGAGCGAATTTACCTTTATCACCGCCGAAGGCAAGCAGCTGCGGGATAGCCAGACGCTGTTTGCCGGTAAAAAAGTGGTGCTGTTTGCGGTACCCGGCGCCTTTACTCCCACCTGCTCCAATGCCCATCTGCCCGGTTATGTGGTGCTGGCCGATCAGTTTATGGCCAAAGGGGTGGATGCCATCTGTTGTCTGTCGGTCAACGACGCCTTCGTGATGCGGGCCTGGCAGACGGCCCAGAATGCCGAGGCGATCACCATGCTGGCGGATGGCGATGGCAGCTGGACCCGGGCGCTGGGTCTGGCCAAGGATACCGGCGCCTTTGGCGGCATCCGCGCCCAGCGCTTTGCGTTGATCGCCAATGATGGTGTGGTCGAGCAGCTGCTTGTGGAGGCGCCAGGCAAGTTTGAGGTCTCCGATGCCGCGAGCCTGCTGGCTGCACTGTGAAATGTTAATCACGGTTTGATTTCCCCTTGAAATGGGAGGTGGCACAGCTACACTGGCGCCACTTTCCCATGGTGCCTGCCCGTTTGGGCTGGCGCTTCGTTGCAGATAACAAGAGATGAAGATCCTATGACCCTGGCTTTTGTTGCCCTGATTGCCGGACTGGCGCTGCTGGTCTGGAGTGCAGACAAGTTTGTCGATGGCGCTGCCGCCACCGCCCGTTATGCGGGGATGCCGCCGCTGCTGATCGGCATGGTGATCATCGGTTTTGGTACCTCGGCCCCGGAAATGGTGGTCTCGGCACTGGCGGCGTCACAGGGCAATCCCGGGTTGGCGCTTGGCAATGCCTATGGCTCCAACATCACCAATATCGCGCTGATCCTGGGTCTGACGGCACTGATCAGCCCTATCGCGGTGGCCTCTCAGGTAGTGCGCAAGGAGATCCCGATCCTGCTTGGTATTACCCTGCTCTCCGGCGCCCTGCTGATCGATGGCCATCTGGGCCGGATGGATGCGGTCATTCTGGGGGCCGTCTTCGTTGCCCTGATGGGCTGGTCCATCTGGGCTGGCATGAATGGCAAGGGAGATGCGCTGGATACCGAGACCGCTGAGGATATCGAGAGCGAGGGGATGTCCCTCAAGAGCGCCATCTTCTGGCTGGTGGTCGGGCTGGTGCTGCTGATCGGCGCTTCCCGCCTGTTGGTCTGGGGGGCGGTGACCATCGCTCAGGCGCTTGGTATCAGCGATCTGGTGATTGGTCTCACCATAGTCGCGGTGGGAACCTCCCTGCCGGAGCTGGCCTCGTCGCTGATCGCCATTCGCAAGAACGAGCATGATCTGGCCCTTGGCAACGTGCTCGGCTCCAACCTGTTCAACACCCTGGCGGTGGTGGGGATCGCGGCGGGCATCCACCCGCTCGATGTGGCGCCGGAGGTGCTCACCCGTGACTGGAGCATCATGATGGGGCTGACCCTGCTGCTGCTGGTGATGTGTCTGGGCCGCAAGGGACAAGGCCGTATCAACCGGTTGGAGGGGGGCGTGCTGCTCACCTGCTTCGTCGCCTACACCGGCTGGCTGCTGACCAGTCAGTTTATCTGATAGGGGTTGGTGAAATAAGAGAGGGGGAGCGCAAGCTTACCCCTCTTGTTTTTGCCCAGTGAACCTGTTGGCGAGCGGTGTGCTCAGGCTACTGCCACCAGCTTCTGCCCCTTCTGGCTGCTGTCCAGAATGAGGATGCTGGCCTTGGGGAAGAAGTTGAAGGTGGAGGCGGAGGCCCAGGTGTAGGCGCCCATCACCTTGCCAACCACCAACTCGCCGATAGCCAGGTCCGGCAGCATGATGCCATCGCGGATCACATCCACGCTGTCGCAGGTGGGGCCGGAGAGCACCGAGTTGTGTTGCTCGCCACTGGCATAAGGCGTGCTCACCGGATAGGTAACGTGGTCATAGAGCTGGCCGTTGTAGCTGCCGTAGAGACCGTCATCCAGGTAGTACCAGATCTTGTCGCCGCGGTGCGCCTTGCCCATCACGCTGGATACCGAAGTCATGGCCGGCGCGCTGATAAAGCGGCCTGGTTCGGCAATCTTCTGCACGGTTGCGGGCAGCTTGGCCAGTGCTTCGCGGATCGGCGCGCAGAAGCCGTCGATATCGAACTCGCCCCCCTCATAATCCACCGGGAAACCGCCGCCGATATCCAGCACCCAGGGCTTGAGCCCAAGCGCCCAGGCCTGCTCCATGATCTCGCGGCAGGCGTCGATGGCCTGCACATGGCGACGGGCATGAGGCACTTGCGAGCCGACATGGAACGACAGCCCCATCACCTTGATCCCCTTGGCGTGGGCCAGTTGCAGCAGCGGCAGCGCCTGCTCCGGAGTGCAGCCGAACTTCTTGGAGAGATCGACCTTGGTCTCGGGGTTCGGGAAGCTGACTCGCAGCAGCAGTTTCACTTCGTCCTTGTAGGGAATGAACTTTTCCAGCTCCAGCGGGTTGTCGTAGACAAACACTGTGCAGCCAAACTCCAGCGCATAACGGATATCGCTGTCGCGCTTGATGGGATGGGTATGAATGCAACGTCCCGGGCGAACCCCCTGACTGCGCACCAGATCCACTTCGCCGTTGGTGGCCAGATCGAAACAGGCCCCCTCTTCCTTCAAGACAGAGACCACCGCCTCATGGGGCAGGGGTTTGAGTGCATAGTGCAATCGTACATCGGGCAGGGCGGCGGCCAGGGCCCGATACTGTTTGCGGACGGCTGCCTTGTCGAGCAGCAGCAGGGGGGAGCCGAATTGTTCAACCAGCTGACGGTAATCTTGTGCGACCACATCTTTTGCAACCAGGGTCTCGTTCATTCTCTTTTGGTCATCCTTAGGGGGCGTGATATGCCCAAGCCATATGCGATTGAACCGGCGACGGCCGGGTCAGGCGAGCGGTCCGGTGGGACCAACCGAACACAGTGCATAAATTGATGGCAAAGTGCTTGGTTATGCGGCGGATTATCGGCTTATTGATTCTGCGTGCAAGCATTTTGATTGGATATGTCGGCAAGATTTTCTTGGCGAAACGAGAGGGATCACTGTTCTCTATCCGCCATTTTTCCCGTTTGGGCCACATTTGATCCGTGCGAGCCTAACTTGTTGATAGTTAACTAACATTTAACATTCTTGCCGCGGTTCTGGTGGTCACTAAAAAAATATAAATGGGGGCGGCCAAGTGCGAGACAGCTCACATTTTTTGGATTAACATGCCGACTTCCTAATCCAAATTAGTTCGGATGAAGGTAGCAGGAGAGCGATGGGCAACCATCCACCGAAGAAGTGAATCTTTCAGGTACCGGGCAACCGGTGTGGACTGCTACTGGACGATACTCTGGAGAGACCCGTTAAATCGGGCGCCGAAGGAGCAAGGCACCATGACTACCCGCAAGGGCAGGCTGGCGCCGGAAACTCTCAGGCAAAAGGACAGAGGGGATGGGATGGTTGTACCTGGGCTTGGCCCGCATCCGATCGCCTCTGGCCGATCGCGACACCTATGGGAAGATCATCCTTCTCCTCCTTAATTTCTGTTTCTTAAGGAGGATGCATGTCATCAATTCAATCGGCGTTAACCGCCATCGATAGCTTTATCTGGGGGCCACCCCTGCTGATCCTGCTGGTCGGGACCGGTATCTATCTCACCCTGCGTCTGGGTCTGCTTCAGGTGGTGCGCTTGCCGCTCGCTCTGCGGCTGGTCTTTGGTCGCGATCAGGGGCAGGGCAAGCAGGGGGATGTCTCCAGCTTCGGCGCCCTCTGTACCGCTCTCTCTGCCACCATAGGTACCGGCAACATCGTCGGGGTGGCTACCGCCATCAAGCTCGGCGGCCCCGGTGCCCTGTTCTGGATGTGGATGGCGGCGCTGTTCGGCATGGCCACCAAGTACGCCGAGTGTCTGCTGGCGGTCAAATATCGCGAGCAGGATGCCAACGGCCAGATGGCGGGCGGCCCCATGTACTATCTGGAGAAGGGGCTCGGTTCCAAGCCGCTGGCCAAGCTGTTTGCCCTGTTTGGCATCGGCGTGGCTTTCTTCGGGATCGGTACCTTCCCGCAGGTCAATGCCATCTCCGACGCCATGAGCCTCTCCTTCTCGGTGCCCCGTGAAGCGACCGCCGTGGTGCTGACCCTGATCGTGGCGCTGGTGACTCTGGGGGGGATCAAGTCCATCTCCAGCGTGTCGAGCAAGGTAGTGCCCTTCATGGCCATCTTCTACATCGTCGCCTGTCTGGGTGTGCTGGTGAACAACGCCAGCGCCCTGCCCGATGCCGTCATGCTGGTTATCGAGAGTGCCTTCACCGGCCATGCGGCGACCGGTGGCTTCGTCGGTGCCAGCATCATGCTGGCCATTCAGTCCGGGGTGGCGCGCGGGGTTTTCTCCAACGAGTCAGGTCTGGGCTCTGCACCCATCGCGGCGGCGGCGGCCAAGACCGACTCTTGCGTGGAGCAGGGGCTGGTCTCCATGACAGGTACTTTCATCGACACCATCATCATCTGCACCATGACCGGCCTGACCCTGGTGGTCACCGGCGTGTGGAGCGGTGATGCAAGCGGCGCGGCCATGACCAGTCTGGCCTTTGCACAGGGGCTGGATGCCCATGTCGGTCAGTATCTGGTGAGCATTGGCCTGCTGTTCTTCGCCTTTACCACCATCCTTGGCTGGAACTACTACGGCGAGCGCTGCACCGAGTATCTGTTCGGGGTGAAGGCAATCAAGCCCTATCGTCTGGTCTATCTGGCGCTGGTAGCGAGCGGTGCTTTCCTCCATCTGGACATGATTTGGCTCCTGGCCGATATCGTTAACGGCCTGATGGCGGTGCCCAACCTCATCGGCCTGATTGGCCTGCGCCATGTGGTGATCGCCGAGACCCGCGCCTACTTTAGCCGGGATCTGGATAGCGAAGCCGAGCCGGAGCCGCAGACGGCCTGAACGCCTCGGCCCGTTTCACGTGTCCATTGAAAAGAACAAGCCACGACTCCGGTCGTGGCTTTTTTGTGCGCTGTGTCTATGGACGGGGACTTTCCCTCTCCCTTCGGGATAAGGTCAGGATGAGGGGGATAGCCCCTCGCTCAGCAGGCTATCCAGACGTGCTCGCACTTTCTCCACCAGTGCCTGATCGCTACCGCGCCAATCGATGCAGCTTGTCAGCGTAATGGAGGTTCCCGCCATAAAGCGCAGCTCGCCGCCCGCCAGCTCGTAGAAGCGGCTCGCCATTCTGGTTCCCTCATCCACATCACCCGCCACCAGCAGCATGGCTTGCGCCAGCACGGCGCCCTGGTGATCCTGCCCCGGCGCCAACCAGCGCTGGGCGGTACCGGTGATCTTGCGCCCCCCGATCACCAGATTGTACTGACCATCGCAAAAGGATCCGGGCACGAAGTCATAGCTTCCCTCAAGGCCGTACTCCGCCAACAGGGTCAGCAGCGGCGCCCCCAGCAGCCGGTAGTAGTGGGCGAGATCTGTGGTGGTGCGGGGCAGCAGCAGGGATAGGTTGAGGATCCCCGCCCCGTGGGGCACGGCGGTGCCGCCGCTGTCGCGCACATGTACCGGCCAGCCTTCAGCTGCAAGTTGCTGGCAGGCGGCTTCGTAATGGGGGAGGCGAGTATCCTTGCGAGTGACAATCAGGCATTGGGGGGCCTGCCAGAGGTGAGCGCGGGGCTGGCCGTCATGGGCGCAGTCGCGCAGCCAGTGCTGCTCTTGTGCCAGTATCTGTGCGGGTGAAGCGGTATCGGGGAGGGGAGAGAGCAGGCGATAGGGCATGGCGGCATCCTCAAAAAAGGCTGCCCAGCACACTACCCGTGGCGACTGGCAAGGTAAAGCCCCGCAGTGCGGGGCTTGAGTCTGCTATCGGTTGATTACGTCTCAGGAGTGGCGCGCTTCGCGCTTGGGCAGCAGCAGGTTGAGCACGATGGCGGTAATGCCACCGGTGGCGACGCCGTAGGAGAGCACGCTCTTGGCCAGCTCCGGCAGGTGTTGCAGCACTTCCGGCACCTGCGCGACCCCCAGCCCCATGGCCAGCGACACTGCCAGGATCATCAGGGCGCGGCGATCCAGCTCCTCGCGGGCAATGATGCGCACCCCGGCGGCGGCGATGGTGCCAAACATGACGATGGTAGCTCCGCCCAGCACGGGCTCGGGGATCTGTTGCACCAGACTCGCGACAGCCGGGAACAGGCCGAGCAGGGCCAGCATGGCGGCGATAAAGAGACCGACGTGACGGCTGGCGACGCCGGTCAGCTGAATGACGCCGTTATTCTGGGCGAAGGTGGACATGGGGAAGGTGGAGAAAACCGCCGCCAGCATGGAGTTGGCACCATCGGCCAGCACGCCGCCTTTGATCCGCTCCATATAGACAGGCCCTTCCAGTGGCTCGCCGGAGATATCCGAGGTGGCGGTCATGTCGCCGATCGCTTCGAGCGCCGTCACCACGAAGATGATGGCGAGCGGCACGAACAGCTGCCAGTCAAAGCCTAGGCCGTAGTGGAGCGGAATGGGCACCATCACCAGCGGACCGTCGAAGGTGGGGGCGCTCACTTTGCCCAGCAGCAGTGCCACGGCATAACCCGCTAGCATGGCGATCATGATGGCGGAGAGGCGCAACCAGGGGTTGCGACTGCGTTGCAGCAACACGATCAGGCCGAGCACCAGCAGGGAGAGGAAGAGGTTGGTGTGGCTGGCGAAGCTGCCATCAGAGAGGGCTGCATAGCCGCCGCCCATGCTGATCAGGCCCACTTTGATCAGGGTCAGGCCGATCAGCAGCACCACTATGCCGGTGACCAGCGGGGTGATGATCCGTTTCACCAGATGGAGGAAGCGGCTCATCACCACGATAGTGAGTGCGGCAACCATCATGGTGCCGAACAATGTGCCCAACAGATCCTCGGTGGGCATGGCGGCCTGTTTGAGGGCGAGACCGGAGGCGATGATGGGGCCGAGGAAGTTGAAGCTGGTACCTTGCACCGAGAGCAGGCCGGAACCGATGGGGCCGAAGCGGCGGGTTTGAATGAAGGAGGCGATGCCGGACATGACCAGCGACATGGAGACGATATAACGGGTGTCGGCGGCAGGGAGGCCGAGGGCATTGGCGATAATCAGGGGCGGGGTAATGATGGCGACAAACATGGCGAGCATATGCTGCAGGGCGGCGAACAGCGTCTGGGGCAGAGGCGGGACATCCTCTATGCCATAGACCAGTTCGCTATGGGCTCGCCTGGGTGGATGTGCCTCTCGATTGGCGCGTGTGACAGCAGCCTGTTCC
Source organism: Aeromonas sp. s11 (assembly GCF_040907945.1). NCBI lineage: Bacteria > Pseudomonadati > Pseudomonadota > Gammaproteobacteria > Aeromonadales > Aeromonadaceae > Aeromonas > Aeromonas sp. s11. The sequence continues at coordinate 79,470 of NZ_JBFOCU010000039.1, forward strand.
ATAAGTACCTCGAATTGTGTGGGGAGGGGGAGAAAATTGGGCGCTATTGTAGTGATTGAAATGAGGCTGACCAGCGCTAATTATGCAAAAAAAGGTTTATTTTTTGATGGGTTGAAACGTTTGCGCGCTGCGATTATCATCTGTCGGTTTGTGTGACCGACCTCTCCTTTTTATTCTCCCCGCTAATGACAATTTTACCACTTTGTAGGTGTAGAATGAGCCCTCAGTATTCATCATGGAGACTCTGGATGCTCAAGTTGTCAGAGTTCTGGAGTGCGAGGGTTCACTCCGAAGACTTTACTCGTACTCGCATGGGCTTTATGACGGTGCGTTTGCGCCTGCTGACCTGCTTGCTGATGCTTGGATTGCCCGCCTGGGCCGTGGTGGATTGGTTGACCTTGCCCGCCGTTCATTTCGAGCAGCTGTTTCAGGCCAGGATCTTCTGCACCCTGGCGCTCTCGCCACTTATTCCGCTCTCGTACCTCATCCACTTCAAGCGAGAGCGAATGAAGCTGGCCCTTGGCTACCTGATGGCCGTGATGATGCTCTTCTCCCTCGTTTGCCTGAACAGCTTTGGCGCCGGACAGGAGTTGCAGGCGGGCTATGCGGCCTTTCCCTATCTGCTGATCACCCTGTTTGCCATCTTCCCCATCCCCCTCTCCCTCGGCTTGCAACTGGCAGGCGTGGTACTGGTGACCATGCTGCTGGGCCACTGGCTGCTGGTGGGCCAGAGCATCTGGAGTCAGGCCACCCTGAATCAGGTGTGGGTGCTCGGCATGTTTACCATGGCCAGTTGCTGGGTGCAGTGCGGCCAGCTCAATATGCTGCTGCGGCTCTATCGGGAATCGACCACCGATGAGCTGACCGGCATGATGAACCGCCGCCTGCTGATGAAGCAGCTGGAGCAGGCCAGAATCCGGCTGCAACTCAAGAAGAAGCCCTTTGCGGTGATGCTGCTGGATCTCGATCGCTTCAAGCGGATCAACGATATCTACGGCCATCTGGCGGGGGATGCGGTGCTCAAGGAGGTGGCGACCACCCTGGGGGAGCAGCTGGAGCCTGATATGGTGCTGGGGCGCTATGGCGGCGAAGAGTTTGCCATCCTGATGCACAACTGCGCCGATCCGGCGCTGGCGAGCAAAATGGCCGAGCGGCTGCGCATTGCTGTCGAGGCGCGTCTAGTGAAGAGTCCCACCTCGGACGAATTGCTGGAGGTGACGGTGAGTATCGGGATTGCCATGGCCCGTTGTGATGACACCATCGATATTCTGATCAACCGTGCCGACGAGTGTCTCTATCAGGCCAAGATGGCGGGACGCAACTGCGTGGTGGTCGAGGGGCAGAACCGCGCAAAAACAGATGCCGCCTGAGGGCGGCATCCTGTTGGCAATGAGCTGGCGAGATCAGGCCAGCTTGTACTTGCCGGAGAGCTGCTGAGCCAGAAGCTTGAACATGTTGAAGACCGCCATGGTCTTGCCGGTCGGGGTACCATCTTCGGCCAGGAAATACTCCCCCTTGAACACCAGAATATCCCCCTTCTGCTCCACCGAATCGGCGCGCATACCGTGGATGAAGTCTTCATGCTCTTTGATGATCTTGTTGGCCATCTCAAGCAGGGCCGTCTCGGTGATCAGCTCTTTCTGTGGTTGCATGCTCGTCTCCTTAAACGACTACTGGACAGGGAAACCGTGGATCCCTGTCTCTGATTGAAGAGGCGCCCAGCATACTGCAAACAGGGTTTTTCTGTCATTGATATGACCCCGATTTGTGGCTGTTTATCCGATCACCAGATTCTTCAACCAGCAGCGCTGGCGAATACGGCGCTGCACCAGCAACACCTTGCTGAGCTCCTCCAGCAAGACCACTGCCACCACCCAGGAGAGGGGCCAGCCGAGCAGCGTGACCGCCACCCAGGCGAGCGGGATGCCGATGCACCACATGCCGACGATGTCGATAAAGATGCTGTAGTTCACATCACCGCCAGAGCGCAGCACCCCGATGATCCCCACCATGTTGAACACCTTGAGCAGCATCCCGAGACACATAATGCCGAGCACCTGACCCGCTTCCATCATCAGCTCGGGGGGCAGGTTGCCGACCCACTGCAACAGGTTGGCTTGCAGCAGCCAGACGATGCTCCCCACCAGTAGCGCGCCAATCGGTGCCAGCAGCAGGAACAGCTGGGAGTGCTGCCAGGCGACCTCGTACTCCTCGGCCCCGAGCCGGTGGCCGAGCAGGGTGGAGCAGGCCACCGCCAGTCCGAAGAAGAGGGAGATCAGGATGCTCTCCAGGGTGCCGAGGGTGGTCATGATGGCCAGCGAGTCAGTGCCAAGATGGGCGTAGAGAAAGCCGTAAATCAGCATGCCGAAGGCCCAGAGGCCGTCATGAAACAGCAGCGGCAGGGCGATCAGGGTAAAGCGCACCACCTCCTTGCGCTTGAAGGCGGCTAGCCAGTCTGGTGCGCGCGGGATCAGGCGCGCTTCATAACGCTTTACGTAGAGCAGCAGCAGGGCTGTCTGCAGCAGCCGGGAAATGGTGGTGCCCCAGGCCGAACCGGCCACTCCCATCGCCTCGAAGCCGAAGTGACCGAAGATGAGGGCGTAGTTGAGGATGACGTTGGCGATGATAGCGATAATGCCGATGCGGGTCGGCGCGGCGGCATTGCCGACCGAGCGCAGGGCTGATTCCAGCGGCACCACGATGGCGGTACAGAGGATGGTGGCGCCGGTGATCATCAAGAATTGATCCGCCAGTGCCCGCAGCGCCGGATCCTGACTGGCAAAACCCAGTACGCTGCCCGGTGATAACACATAGATGAAGGCAAAGGGCAGGGTGACCAGCAGAGCGCCCACTATGGCCAGCGCCAGGGAGCGGCGCACCCCGGCCATCTCCCCGCGCCCGAAGTATTGTGCTGCCAATACCGAGACCCCGCCCGCGAGGCCCGCTATCACCAGCAGATTGAAGAAGAAGACCCGGTTACCCAAGCCGACCGCCGCCACAGCCGTGGTGCCAAGCTGGCTCACCATCATGATGTCGATGAGGCCGAGCAGGGAGAACATCATGGATTGCAGCGAGACAGGCAGAGCCAGCCGCCACAATCGGGTCATGAACTCGCGATCGGTGGTTTGTTTTAAAATCGCTTGCCAATAATTCATAGTTGTTAACCGGGTATGAGAAAAGCAAGGTTTGTCAGGGGTATGATAGGGGCTGACGAGGCTCTTCTCACTGTGAGCAGTTCTCGACTTTCTTGTGTAAAAATATCCTGTTGAGGTGTTATGCCATTTGCCAGCGAGTGTCTGGAGATAGCGCCAGCCTGTGAAGAGCAGATGCTGGGACGTGAAGGGCTGCCCCTGCTCGGCGAGGCGGGGATCTTCCTGACCGGCCTCTCCCGGGTGCGGGATCACTACCTCATTCGCCGCAATCGCCCCGAGTTTCACATCCTGATGGTGAGTCACGATGAGGGTGGCGCGCTGCTCACCGACGAGGGGGAGCAAGCCATTCCGGCCGGGTCACAGATTTTCCTGCCCGCCGCCGTCCCCGGTGGTCTCAAGCTGATTGGCGAAAGCTGGCAGATCAGCTGGATTTTGCTCGATGACGTGCCGCGCTGGCAGCATCTGCACCGCCTTGGCCACCGTATCTGGCAAGGGGATGGCGGCGATCAGCTCTACCATCTGCTCAGCCTGATGCAGGGGGAAGGGGTTCGCTCCCCGCTGCAACCCCAACTGCTCAGCCTGTTGCTGGCGCTGCTGGAGCGCACCCTGCAAGGGGAGGTGCGCGGCACCCCTGAACTCAGATTACAGGCACTGTTTCGCCGGGTGGAGGCGCGCCTGGACGAACCCTGGAGTGTCGCCCTGCTGGCCCGGCAGATGGCCTGCTCGGTGCCCCATCTGCATCGCCTCTGCCAGCAAGCGTTCGGTATGGGGCCGATGGCGAGGGTGACCGAGCTCAGAATGAACAAGGCGCGCCAGCTGCTGCTCTATACCAACTGGCCACTTGGCGAGCTGGCGGCCCGGGTCGGTTACAGCGATGGGGCCAACTTTGCCAACCGCTTTCGTCGTCTGACTGGTCAGACCCCCGGCGCCTTTCGTCGACTGGGTCGCAAACCTTTTGCAACGGATGTGCAAACTCTTTGAAATTAATGAGACAAGCCCCTAGGATCGGCGGGTCCCTGCGTCTAGCTAACCGTTTAGGTACCAAGATCCATGTTTGAAGATAATAACCAGAAACGTCCTCTCTACATTCCCTACGCCGGTCCCGCCCTGCTGGAGACCCCTTTGCTCAACAAGGGCAGCGCCTTCACCAGCGAAGAGCGCAGCAACTTCAACCTCGAAGGTCTGTTGCCCCAGAATATCGAGACCATCGAGGAGCAGGCCGAGCGCGCCTATCGCCAGTTCATGGCGTTTGGCAACGACATGGACAAGCACATCTATCTGCGCAACATCCAGGATACCAACGAGACACTGTTCTACCGTCTGCTGCACAACCACCTGACCGAGATGCTGCCCATCATCTACACCCCGACGGTGGGCAAGGCGTGCGAGGAGTTTTCCAACATCTATCGCCGCGCCCGTGGCCTGTTTATCTCCTATCCGGACAAGGACAGGATCGATGACATGCTGCAAAACGCCACCAAGCAGAACGTCAAAGTGATCGTGGTGACCGATGGCGAACGGATCCTGGGTCTGGGTGACCAGGGGATCGGCGGCATGGGCATTCCCATCGGCAAGCTCTCCCTCTACACCGCCTGTGGTGGCATCTCGCCCGCCTACTGCCTGCCGGTGGTGCTGGATGTCGGCACCAACAACCAGCAACTGCTGAATGACCCCTTCTATATGGGGTGGCGCAATCCGCGTATCTCGGGAGATGAGTACGCCGAGTTTGTCGATGCCTTCATTCAGGCGGTCAAGCGCCGCTGGCCCGACATCCTGCTGCAGTTTGAGGATTTCGCCCAGAACAACGCCATGCCACTGCTCAACCGCTACAAGAACGAGCTCTGCTGCTTCAACGACGATATTCAGGGTACTGCTGCCGTGACCCTGGGCAGCCTGATCGCCGCCTGCAAGGCCTCCGGCGCCAAGCTCTCCGAGAAGCGGGTTGCCTTCCTCGGGGCGGGCAGCGCCGGTTGCGGCATTGCCGAGCAGATCGTGGCGCAGATGAAGGCCGAAGGGCTGACCGATGCCCAGGCCCGCAGCCGGGTATTTATGGTGGACCGCTTCGGTCTTATCACCGACAAGATCCCCAACCAGCTCGACTTCCAGCGCCGTCTCTCCCAACCGGTGGAGCGCATCGCCGACTGGCCGGTGGGTGACAACATCTCCCTGCTGGAGGTGATGGAGCACGGCCGCCCGGACATCCTGATCGGGGTCTCCGGCCAGCCGGGGCTGTTTACCGAAGAGGTGGTCAAGACCATGCACAAGCACTGTGCCCGTCCCATCATCTTCCCGCTCTCCAACCCTACCTCACGGGTCGAGGCGACGCCGGCAGACCTTATCCGCTGGACCGACGGTCAGGCGCTGGTGGCCACCGGCAGTCCGTTTGCACCGGTGGAGCACAAGGGTAAGCGCTACGTCATCGCCCAGTGCAACAACTCCTTCATCTTCCCGGGGATTGGCCTTGGCGTCATCGCCTCCGGCGCCACCCGGGTGACCGATGCCATGCTGATGTCGGCCAGCCGTGCGCTGGCGGAGTGTTCGCCGCTGGTGAAAGGGGAGGAGGGCTCCCTGCTGCCGGATCTGGCGGATATCCATCAGGTCTCCCGCTACATCGCCAAGATGGTGGCCAAGACCGCCATGCTGCAGGGCAAGGCGGTGCAGACCCCGGACGAGGTGATCGATCAGGCCATCGACGCCAACTTCTGGCATCCGGAGTATCGCCGCTACCGCCGCACCTCGTTCTGATTTCTGCGAAAAGACGCAAAGCAAAAGGGATGCCTCGGCATCCCTTTTTGCATCCTGAGGGGATGCAGCTTCATCCCCTTAGTGTTGTCAGACGTGGTTACTGGGTCACTTGCTGCACGCCGGTGACGCGCACTTCTACGCGGCGATCCGGCGCCAGGCAGGAGATCAGCTGAGCCTTGCCCTTGACGCTGTTGCACTGGGTGCCGGTGACCGGATTGGCTTCACCACGACCTTCGATGGCAACTTTGCCAGCCGGCAGACCTTTGCCAACCAGGAAGTCGGCTACGGTACGGGCACGCGCTTCGGAGAGTTTCTGGTTGTAGGCATCAGAACCGATACGGTCGGTGTAACCGACGACCACGGCGCTGCCATCTTTCGGCTGAACATCAACGATCTGCTGATACAGCGTATTCAGCGCTGCGACACCTTCTGGCTTGAGGGTGGATTTGCCAAAGGCAAACAGCACGTCAGAGCTCAGGGCGAAGTTCTTGTCGACCAGTACCGGCTCGGGAACCGGCTCAGGCGCAGGGGCGGCAACCGGGGCAACATAAGAGGTACGGTTCGGGTGCATCACCAGCTCCAGGGTCGCGACGCTCATATCGCTCTCCCAGGTTTTCTGCTCGTCACCCAGATTCCACAGATAGCGGTAGCGTGCTTGCACATCTATAAGGTCGGAGAGCTTGGCAGTCAGACCTAGGCCCGCCAGCGGCGCAGTGCCGTTGTCGCTGTTGCCATTGCCGTTGACGTGATTGAAGTAGGCACCACCTTCAGCAAACACCGAGAAGATGTCGCCCAGCGGCAGGCGGGCGATACCGGAGAGGGTGGCACCCTGGGTTTTGAAATCTGCACCGTCAACGCCCGCTTTACCGGCGTAGAGGTAGCCCAGCTCAGCTGCGTAGTAGTCGTTGAAGTTGTAACCGCCGAACAGGCTCAGCGCGGTGGCATCTTTGTCAGTGTCTTTGCCAAAATCATCCAGACCGTGGGCATATGCCCAACCTGCACCAACACCGGTGTACCAGTCATCGGCAGCCTGAGCTGTGGTGCCTGCGGCGGCGAGCGCCAGTGCAATCAGGGTAGGAGCCATTTTGAGTTTCATCGGTTTATCCTCGTTGTGTTAGCCCATGTCGGGCAATGCACTTATTGTTATTGCTGCGAAAAATCGCCAGCAAAGTGGATAGCGAAGGCTCTGGACTCTCATGATGCAGTGGCGTCATGGACAACAGACCGGACAAGAAGCGCTTTTTAGTGCTTATCCAATACCTTACAGGCGCAACTACTTTATGCTTTCGAGACGGGGCAGGCAAGGGCAGGGAGGCGGGAGTGAGGGGTTCAAGCGAGAGCTATATATCTAGTCCTGAAATAGGTTTACACATTTTCAACTAGCATTTCTCTACTCAGAACCCCCTATGTACTGCATCGGGGGTTCTGTATTTCAACGCATGATGCGGCCGCTCCGCGTTGTAAATATCCACTGCTTCACGCACCATTTCCCGCGCTTGCTTCAAATCCTGCGGGCTTTGCAACAATAACTCTCCTTTCAAAATCCCGTTCACCCGCTCCGCCAACGCATTCTGGTAACAGTCATACCCATCCGTCATCGAGCATTTCACCCCGTACCGTTCATGTAATGACTGATACAGCACAGAGCAATACTGCACGCCGCGGTCCGAGTGATGGATGAGTTCACCGCCGCCACGCCGTTGCTTCAGTGCTTTCTTGAACGCCATCGCCACCGATTCGGCGTGCATCCCTTCGTGCACGTGATGGCCCACTATCTTGCGTGAGTACGCATCCGTCACCAGGCTCAGGTACAGCGGTCCGCTCCTGGCTGGCAGATAGGTGATATCAGTGACCCAGACCTGCTCCGGGGCCACCGGTGTGACCTGCTCTGGCCCCGCCTTGAGCAAGTTGGGATGGCGGTAGAAACGGTGAAAACTGTGGGTGG